>JAHHGS010000034.1 GCA_019359715.1 Aphanocapsa sp. GSE-SYN-MK-11-07L
TGACGACCATTTGATGTTGACAGCAGCAGGGCTGTGGAACTTCTACTTAGAGGTTGCTTAATCCCTAAGTGAGGGAACTCAATTTATTCATTGTTTCTAACGTTTTTATAAAGCAACAAGTCTATTACACTGAAGGAAACACGGCTTTATCGAGACATCAAGCAAGAAGGACGAGAAGAAGGACGAGAAGAGGGGCAACGATCGCTGATTCTGCGTCTGCTCACTCGGCAGGTTGGAGCAATGCCTGAACAGACGCGATCGCGGCTTTCAACACTTTCCTTGGCGCTGCTTGAAGATTTGGGTGAGGCATTGCTAAATTTCACGAGTTTGAGCGATTTAGAGCAGTGGCTTGCGGAACATGAGTTGGAATAGTGGATGGAGCGATCGCGCTAAGCTTGAACGGTATACAGGGAAATTAGCTCCTATTCCTGAAGTTCTCTATTACGCCTCTACTCCCTTCCTCTAAAACTCCCAACTGATAGAACCCGTGATCGTAAACGGTGCGCCTCTGCGGAGAAAGTTGCTGCCGAAGCTAAAAGCAGCATAGTCTGTATCCAATAGATTGCGAATATTGAGTGCAGCCCTGAGGCGATCGCGACGGTAGAAAAGAGCTGCATCCGTCCTCAAATAGTCTTTTAATTGAAATGAGTTTGCCAAATCGCCTTGTCGTTCACCGAGGTAGAACAGTCCCAGACCAAATCCCACCCCCTTGAGATTGCCCGTCTGAATTTCGTAGGTTGTCCACAGGCTGGCTTGATTCAGTGGCACGTTCGGCAACCTATTACCGACGGGAAACGTGTTATCTTGGCTAATTTTTGCATCTGTATAGGCATAGGAGGCAATCACCTTCCATCCGGGCAAAAGCTCACCTGCAATGTCCAATTCAATCCCCTGGCTGCGCTGCTCCCCCGTCTGAATCGAAAATAGAGGATTATTGGGGTCAGGGGTTAAAACGTTAGTCTTCGTCAGATAATACGCTGCTAACGTCGTAGAGAGTTTGCCATCGAGCCAATCTGCTTTAATGCCAACTTCGTACTGTGTGCCGCGTGTTGGATCAAATCCTAGCGCACTGGCACCAAATCCAGACTGGGCCCGAAATGAGCGACTATAGCTGGCATAGAGTGAAATGGGATCAACAGGTTGATAGACTAAGCCAATCCGAGGGCTGAAGGCTCCATCCGTGCTTGCTGATTCATTAGTTGGATCTTCTACAATGCTAGGATCAATCGTTTCAAGGGTGCTGGACACCCAATCATACCGACCGCCAATCAGAAGTTTAAAGTGCTTACCGAAGGCAATCTGATCTTGGAGATATAATCCATAGGATTGGACTCGATTTTCAAACTCAAAAATTGGCTCAAAAATTGGCTCTCGAACATCATAGATGGGATTTTGAATATCAAAAGGGGGTAAATCAGCGTTGAAAAGACCTTGATAACTATCTGTGTAGTCGTTGATATCAAAACCAATCAAGAGTTGATGGGAGACTGAACCCGTTTTGAATTTGCCAAGTAAGTCGATTTGTCCAAAATAGTTATCGTAGCCATAATCAAGATCATAAGCCTCTACAGTACCGAAGCGATCGTCTTGCAACCCAACAACATAAGCTCGGTTGTCTCTAACTTGAGAAATTAGCCCAGCAAAAGCATTGCGAATTTTCCAGTTGGCACTAAAATCATGTGTCAGCGTGTAGCCGAATCTTTGCACAGACTGGTTGAAATTATTAAACTCAGGATAGCCAACGAAGAGGTTTCGAGGAGTTAGGCTACCATCACTTAACAACAAACTATCACTGACAGTCGAATCAGCGTTAAATTCTGTGAACTCGTAGTATAGGTTCAGTTCGGTTTTATCCCCAATTTTCCAGGTCAGCGAGGGGGCGAGTGTAATCTGGTTTGTATGCACAAACTCCTGAAAGCCATCCGCCGTTTGATAGTTGGCAATAAAGCGATATTGAACATTCTTATCAGTTGTCAGAGGGCCGGTGAAATCAATCCCAGGTTGATAAAAGTTGCGATTGCCTACCTCAAATGAAAGCGCGTAAGCAGGTTCGCTCAGGGGCCGTTTGGTCGTCACATTAACAATTCCACCCGGTTCTATATCTCCAAACAAAACTGAGGCAGGACCTTTCAGCACTTCTACCTGCTCAACCACACCAATAGGACTGCTGAGGACATAGGTATTCGGCGCATCTCGAAAGCCATTGCGAAAATTCCCTGACTGCTCAAATCCTCGGATGGTTCTGCTAGATGCAGATGAACCGCCTAAGTCTCCGCTATCGACGACGCCGCTGACGGTTTCCACGGCTTGGGTAAGATTTCTTACGTTACGATCGCGCAGTACCTGTTGAGGCACAATCTGAATCGAAGCAGGAATATCCCGGATCGGGGTATCAGTTTTGGTAGCGGTGGAGGTATCAGGCATAAAATAGCTACCTTCGCCTTCACCTGTAACGACAAGCTCTTCCTCGGATGCTTCATCTTCTGGGTTAAGGCTGTAGGCAAACTCGCCCGCTTTGAGGGAAACCTCGGTTTTGGGCAGGGCATTGTTGCCCGTGACGCTGATCCGAATCCTGCTGACATCTTGCTGGATGACTTGCACCGTGGCAATATCTGCTGTTGGGTTCTCGGCGGCAAACGCCTGCCCGGTTGGTAATGCCAGCACCGCATTTGGAATATCGGCAATTAGGCTATCACCTTCGGTTCTAAACTTGCTGGCATCGACCTGGAGCGGTTTCCCGTCCTGCGTCTCCAAAATAATTTCCAGTCCTGTTTCCGTTGGGATAAGTTTTACATTTGTCACCTGCACCGCTGCCGCTTCTACTTGCGCTAGCCAGTCTTTGACGGTGGTTGCTGATTTTTGCAGGTCTGAAATAGCGGAAACTGCAGGGGAAGACTCCTTTGAGGCTTCCTGGTCAAGAGAAGATTTGGGGTTTGCCCAACTGGGCTGAGCCACCGCGATCGCTAACCCACTCAACAGCAGGGCTAATCTGCCTGAATACTTACCCATCTCACTCACACACTCAAGAAAAATTTGCAATTAGAAATGACAGTACCGGAGTTAGCGGCATTGCAAAAGGGGTGAGGGTGGGTAAGCGGGAACTTTTTTGGTGGGTCAGCGGTCAGCGTGGGCAGCCAACGCCTGCACAAAGGCTTGATGGATTGGGTCGGCAATCCCCATTTGCAACCCATTCAGCACCTCGATCATTCTGCCTTCTAACAAGGCGGGGACTGCCAGCCACAAACCGGGAAAGCTGCTGCTGCGAATCATCCCGTCTGAATCAGGCTCAACTGAGACAAACTCCTCCGCTTGCAGCCGAAACCAACTGAAGCGATTTTCAAAGGTTTGCCAAACCAAATACTCCTGCACCCCATTCCGGCGATAGGCGTTTTTCTTGGCACCGAGGTCAATTGCGGCGCTACTGGTGGCAATTTCCGCCACGAGTTCTGGTGCGCCTTCGATGTAGCCATCTTCACTGATGGTAGAGTTACCGCCAATTTCAATTCGCAGCAGGGCATCGGGTTGGGGTTCATTGTCTAAATCTAGGCGAGTGGTTGTATTGTCGGCTGCACTCACACTAGGAGTTGCTGTCCAATAAACTCCTAGCCAGGTTACCAGGGCAGCATGGGGTGTACCATGAAATGCGCGGACTGGGGATGCCACGTAGACCACTCCTTCAATGAGTTCGGCTTTAAATTTCTCTAGGGTTGCTTCGTAGCGACGCTCAAACTCAGCCCGCGTTAGGCGATCGCCACTCTCCAGCGGTGGCACGGATAGGGAAGGGGCAGGCTGCTGCAACACCATGATCAACCTCTAGGAGACGAAGGAGATAGTCCTATTATCGCCCAGACCCTTTCAGTCACCGATACTGGATCAAATGCTCTCTGGGTGAAATGCCAAACTTTCTCCGAAACGAGGCAGCAAAATGCTGGCGATCGTTCAATCCCACCGCCGCCATTACCTCCGAAACGGATAGATGCCCCAGTTCCAATAGCTGCCGCGCCTGCTCCAAGCGATAGTTGTGCAGGTAGCCATAGACGGTGGCACCAAACACCTGCTTAAAGCCACACTTCAGAGTGTACTCATTCAGCTTTGCTTGTTGAGCCAGCTCCGGCAGCGAGGGCGGTGCCTGCACATCCAGCAGCAGTAAAGTTTTGGCGTAGCGTAATCGCTCTAGTGTGCCAGCATTTAGAGGTTTGATTGCCCGCCGACCCGTTTGAATCTCGCTTTCCTGCTCTAGCACCAAACTCACCAATTCCAGCGCCTTGGCTTCTAAATAGATTTGCTTCAAAAAACCTTGCTGCTCACAGCGGACAATCTGCCACAGAATTCCTTCCATCAGCGGGGTCAACCGAGCAACGCGAGCATAAATCTCCTGATCAGTTGGGCGGATTAGGTGCTGTAAGTGCTGGGGCAACTCTCCATTGCTGCCGCCGATAAACGACTGCAAGGTTTCTGGTTCTAGAGATAGGATTACTTCGATCGCTGTTTGGGCTGGGCCATCGCAGACTTCCTGGGGACACAGCCCGCTGCCGTAGAGAGCAAACTCACGATCATTGACGACGGTGTGCTTATCTTGATGTTGCCCCAGCAGATGAAAATGGAAGCTCAACCCGTCTGGCCCCCCAGAGGTTTGAATTCGCAGCCGATCGCGCAGGCGGGCTTGAAAAATTTCAATCACTAACCCTTGCCGTAACTCAATATTACGAATCGATCCCTGTCCAAGCGCCGAGGGATAGTTCCAGGTCACGTCCAATGGATCGCTGGGATCTAGGTGGGCAGTTGGTTCAATCTCCAGTAGGAGATCCTCCATCGCTTGCTCAGAAATCGTAATTGTCATAGAGCAGCCCGATCAAAGCCTTCGAGTTCTTGCATTATTCATGTTTGGCAAGAGTGAAAACAGCTTATTAAGAATATTTTCTATTAAATCATGCTTGTGATCATTTCCCCTGTTCCCCAGCGATCTCCCCGATCAGAAGTGGAACTGGCTTGAGGTACAGCCCTAGAGTCGTGCCATCTGTCTGTACTGCCTTCAGGCCGGAGAGGGCAGTCGCTAATCGGACTGAGCATACCAGGCGCATAGCGCCAGTTGATGGATTTCTAACCAAGGGACTTGATGCAGGCGGGCTAATTGGGCACAATCTTCAAATTCAGGCTGCACATTCATGATGACTTGCCCCTGACGAGCCACCTTGAGGCGAACTGCGCCATAGGTTGTCTGAATGGTCTGCATTTCTCGCTGCAAAATCGATCGCTGCTGCTGCGATCGGCGAATCCCCAGGGTGCTGGTTTCTCGAAACAACACGGTTTCACAGGCTGCCACGGCTGGAGGATGACAAATCACTGTCAGCAGGATGCCGGGGCGAGATTTTTTCATCCCGATCGCCTGGGTAAAAACATCGACGGCTCCAGCGGCAAACAGGGCCTCAAAGGCATAGCCGATCGCCTGCGGGCTTACATCATCCAACTGCGTCTCTAAAATAACGATTGTTTCTAGATCTGCTCGATAGTTCTGAACTGAGCTGGGGGCGACTGCCTCACCTAGCCACAGCCGCAAAATATTTGGAATCGCTAGGTCTTGCGACCCGGCTCCCAAGCCAATCTTCTCAAGCTGGATCGGTGGTGGCGGGCCAAACTCGTCAGCTAGGGTAACGGCGATCGCCGCTCCGGTCGGCGTCACTAATTCCCGCTCAATTTGGTTACTGTAAAGCGGCACCTGATGCATTTGGCAAAGCTTGAGTACCGCCGGCACGGGCACTGGCAACCGCCCGTGGGCAGCCCGAACCGTCCCACCCCCCGTTGGCAGAGCCGAGCAGTAAACCTGGTCAACCCCCAGCCAGTCCAGCCCTAAGCAAGTGCCAACAATATCAACGATCGCATCGGTTGCGCCCACCTCATGAAAATGCACTTTTTCCGGCGGAATGCCGTGGACAGCCCCTTCGGCGATCGCTAACTCTTGAAAAACTGCCAAGCTCCAGCCTGCTGCCCGCTCTGGTAGGTTGGCTTGCCGAATTATCTGCTCGATTTCTGGGAGATGGCGAACCGAAGCGTGGTCGTGCGGTTCATGGTGATGATGTTCAGCGTTGTGGTCATGGGCAGGATCCAAATCGACGATCGCTTGGGTGGCTTGCTGCTGATTCCGCTGGACAACTTTGGCGCTGAGGCTAAACTCCTGCGAAATGTTTAATCGCGCAAGCTGCTGCTGCAAATAGGTTAGAGGCACCCCAATATCGAGCAGCGCCCCCAGGCACATATCACCGGCAATTCCGGTCGGACAGTCTAAGTAGGCTAGCTTCGACATAAAGGTTTAGATTTGAATCAATCTCTCCCAGCCTATACTAGGGTCTGTTTAATGGCTGATTTTTTGTGCCCGCAAAATCGAGAAAATTAGCTGTTGTCACTCGCTTGAGCGTGTGCATTTGTTTGAGGGACACAGGAGGTTTTCAATCATGGCACAGCGCTATTCTCTCCATCCTGAAACACCCCAAACTCGGACGATCGCCCTGATTCGAGAACAGCTCCAGGCGGGCGCAGTCATGCTCTACCCCACCGACACAGTCTACGCGATCGGCTGCGACCTCAACTCTAAGTCGGCCATCCAGCGCGTCCGGCAGATTAAGCAGCTTTCCAATGAAAAGCCGCTTACCTTTCTTTGCCCGTCTTTGTCGAACATTGCTCGCTATGCCCAAGTCAGCGACTCGGCGTATCGGTTCATGCGGCATTTAATTCCTGGCCCCTACACTTTTTTGCTGCCAGCCACCAAACTGGTGCCCAAATTGGTGCAAAGCCCCAAGCGCAAAACGACGGGGATTCGCGTGCCCGATCACCCGATTTGTCAGGCTTTGCTAGAGGCGATCGGCAGTCCAATTATCTCGACTTCAGCTCATATTTTTGACGACCCAGAAGCGGTTGCTCTCAAGCCTGGAACAAGATTATCCCCAGCCGATTTGTTCGATCGGTTGGACAAACTGGTTGATTTAATTGTGGATGATGGCCAAGAGCCAGGCAATCAAGTTTCTACGATTGTTGATTTACAAGGTTCAGAGCCAATTATTGTTCGCCAGGGTCTGGGGTGGGAGGCTCTAGAAATGAGCTATCGATAACGGGTCTGTTTGTTTGAAAAGCTAGGCGTGGAGAATTCACGACAGCGATCGCTCTATTTTTCCGCCACGCTGCAAGGCGTCATGTTGATGTTCTCTACTGACCCAAATGGGTTTCCACTTGATGCAGTCAAGGCTCAGATCATTAAAGAGTTTTGTCAGGAGTAAGCGAAATTGCCCTAGGAAACGGACAGGCCGAAAGGATAATCAGGGAAATGTTCTAATGAATCCAGCGTTGCCCAAGTCTCAAAAGCTGCCGCCCCCTGGCGCGGCTGTAGCGCCTGGAAAATCTAGCGCTTGAGGGCGAGGGTTAATCCGTCTGAGATTGGCAGCACGCAGATCGACACGCGCTGATCGCGGGGCAATTTGGCATTGAGGGCCCGAATAGCCAGGGTATCTGGGTCTTGATTGGCTGGGTCGGCCACTTGACCGCCCCAGAGTACGTTGTCGATCGCAATTAATCCGCCAGGGCGAACAAGTTGCAAGGCCCGTTCATAATAGCCGTCATAATTGGTCTTATCCGCATCAATAAAAGCAAAATCAAAGGCATTAGCCTGCCCCTCCGCCAGCAATTGATCAAGCGTGGCGATCGCTGGAGCTAGCCGCAGACTAATTTTGTTGGCGACCCCGGCTTTTTCCCAATAGCGACGGGCGATCGCGGTGTACTCTTCGCTTACATCACAGGCGATCGCGCAGCCATCTGGAGGCAGGGCTAACGCGACACAAAGCGTACTGTAGCCAGTAAATGTGCCAACTTCCAGGTAGGTTTTAGCGCCGGTTAGCCGGACTAAGAACGCCATCAAGGCCCCTTGGTCAGGGGCAATTTGCATCATTCCCATTGGCATTTGGGCTGTTTCTTGGCGTAACTGCAATTGCAGCTCAGATTCTGGCAGGGAAACTGAAAGCAGGTATGCGTAGAGGCGATCGCTGATCGGCGTTTGTTTGATCGTAGACATTGATTGCCCTCCTGCTAGTTTTTTCTGTTTTAAGGACTAAAATCAGGTAGATCTTGATCAGCAGACCCCTTAGGCAGTGAATAATTTCGCCACTGTCATAATAGCTAGAGTTTAGGATACTCGCCGCGATCGCCATGCCCCTCAAGCCCGCTCAGCTCTGGCACCTGCTCCAAACCAAGCAAACTGCCTTTAATAGTTTTAATCAAACTTCCTTGGAGGTGCTAAGACGCTATCGCCAGTCGCTTAGGCTAGCTGCCCAGCAGACCAACCCACAGTTAGAGGCGGCCCTAACTGGCTTCACTTGGGTTGGAGCTAGACCATTAGAACTGCTCGGTCAGGCGACCAACTGGCAAATTCCTAGCCACTGTAATTGGGGCAATCGCCAAGCCAGTTTAGAGTGGGCGCGCGAGCAAATTACCGGCATTACGACCTTCGCGGTGGACGGGTCACAAGTCTACCCGAATAAAGATGTGTCTCTGCCGATCGCCTTAGTCCAAGTCGGCTGGTTTGAAAACCCACACTTGCCCGACGGGACTTACAAAAAAGATGTGCGGCTAGATGTCATGACTCCGGCAGACTTAACCGATCAAGTTAACGGCCGCCCCACTGATCGCCTGGTCAATATGCACCGCCTCCAGATGGAGACCGAGCGCCTAATTGAATACATGCGGCAGCAGCCGGAACCTGCCCAATGTTTGGTCTTTTTTGATGGCGCTTTAGCTGCCACCTTTGCGGAAGCCTTTGATGCCGAAACCCGCGCCTTTCATATTCAGTGCTTGTTGAATCTGGTGCGGGCTAGCGACAAGTACCGAATTCCTGTGGTTGGCTACATCGACAATTCCAATGCCAGAGATTTAGTTGTCCTGCTGGGTCAGCTTTACCAGCTTGCAGAGGCGCCAGGATTGCGAGATGCCCGCCTGCTAGCCGAGGGAATGCACTGGGGCGATCGCACCCCGATTTTCTGCTGCGATCGCGAAATTTTGGCGGAGTATCAGGAACACTCCCAGTCAATTGCCTTCACTTACCTGAAAGCCCACGATGGTTTCCCCGTCCGGCTAGAATTTCCGCGCTGGGTCTACGAAGACGGGCTGCACGAGCAAGTAATCGACTGGGTAAAGGCAGAAGTGATTGTCGGTGGCGGCTACCCCTACGCAATTGAAACCGCCGATCAAACTGCTGTTTTGCAAACCAGCGATCGACAAATGTTCTACCAAATTTTGCAAGACTGGGCCGAACAAGCTGATTTAAGAGTACGCTTCTCCCGCAAAATGGTCAGCAAGACTCGCCGCCGCTGAGGCGATCGCGCTCGAACTTCAAACTCCGGCTTGAAAATGAATTTGACACCCCTGACACAACCCAAAGAATTCCAGGGTGTGATAGTAAATCTCAAAGTGCTGTGACTGGCGCAGTTGAGTTTCTAAATCGTGGACGGGGCAAGCGTTAATTGGGACTGACTTACCGCACTGCAAGCAGGTTAGGTGGTGCTTATCTGCTTGAGCCAAGCTGTAGAGTGTTTCACCGTTGGGCAGCAGCCGCGCCTGCACAACTCCACTCAGTTTAAGCGCCTCTAAAGACCGATAGACCGTTGCCAGCCCCATTGGCTGGGCTTGCTGTCGCAGTTCAACGTATAGGGCTTGGGCAGAAATCGCCCGATCGAGCTGGCGTAAAAGCTGGAGAATTCTTTCTTGACTGCGAGTACGTTGGGCTTTCATTCGGTTCAGCAAAGTCGCAATGAATCTGTGGCAAGGTTTGACAGACCCATCACCTGATTTTACACAGAAAAATGGGGGTATTGGAGCTGGGAGTCTTGAAGGTTATTACCCTAATGCGATTCTCCAAAAGGAGACGCTTCGCGATCGCTGCTCATCATTCGTGCATCAGATTACAATCAACAAGGAACTTTGTTAAGAAACGTAAGCGTACTCTTCCTCCTCACATGCCAGACCAACTGATTCGAGCCACCGCCGCTGATGACAGCATTCGAGCTGTCGGCGTCATTACAACTCGCCTGACTGAAGAAGCACGGCAGCGGCATCAACTTTCCTACGTGACGACAGCCGCCTTAGGACGCACAATGGCAGCAGGTTTACTGCTGGTTTCCAATATGAAACAGCCGCAATCTCGGATTAACATCCGCGTCAAAGGCAACGGCCCGCTGGGCGGCATTCTAGTTGATGCGGGCCTAGATGGCACCGTTCGCGGCTATGTTGATCAGCCCAGCGTTGAGTTACCTCCCAATCTCAAAGGTAAGCTTGATGTTGGCGGTGCAGTTGGTCAGCAAGGCTACCTGTATGTGGTCCGTGACCTGGGTTACGGTTATCCTTACTCCAGCACGGTCGAGCTAGTTTCTGGCGAAATTGCTGAAGACATTACCCACTATTTGGCCGTTTCAGAGCAAACCCCTTCGGCCCTGGTCTTGGGCGTATTTGTGGGTGAGCAGGGTGTGACGGCTGCTGGGGGAGTTTTGATTCAGGTATTACCGAAAGCGGCTCAAGACGAAGCCTTAGTAGAAACTCTAGAAGCTCGAATTTCCGCTCTGTCTGGATTTACGCCTTTGCTGCAACAAGGCAAAACCTTACCCGATATTCTGGATCAGCTTTTGGGAGATATGGGCCTAACCATTCTGCCGCAAACTCAACTTGTCCGCTTTCACTGTCGCTGCTCGTTTGAGCGGGTGCTGGGTGCTTTAAAGATCCTGGGCGAAGCCGAACTCCAAGACATGATTGAAAAAGACAATGGAGCCGAAGCGACCTGCCATTTTTGTGGAGAGGTTTACCAGGCGACAGGAGATCAGTTAGCCCAGTTAATTTTGGATCTGCAGTCGGAAGTCAGTTTGTAAAATCCTAAAGGCCAAGGCAGATCATTGCTTAAAACTCTTTCAGAGAGAGAGTTTTAAGCAATGTTGCTGATTGATTTAAGTCCTGATCTCAGGGGCAGGTGCGCTAAATGCTCGATTATGGCGATCGCCAGACTTTGATTCCTAACCCGTTGCACATAATCATTTAGGACAGCTATATAATCAGCAGTGAGTTATCTCATTCGTCGAGAGAGCTAAAAACTAGCTTGGTTGATTCATTCGCTAAGCTGTAGATTAAATAAATCTAAATATATTGATTGGAGCAAGCCGCATGGACGAGCTAAGGACAGCTCTGGAGTTGGCAACAGAAGAAGAACTGCAAGATTTAACAGAAATCTTATTTCAGAAAAAATTTAACCCTTTAGACTATCTGCGCACCCCCCATCCTCTGGCCGTTCAAAGCCAAAATCGTCGGGAATGGCTGGATGCTTTAGAGCAACGGTTTCGATTCTTGGCTGCTGATGGCTACACGGTGCTCAAAGGTAAAACCCGCCAGGTCAGCTATCGCCAAATTCTGTTGCAGGTCGGGCGCTATCTTAAGCTGCGTCTCTCGCCTCACCTTTCAACCACTGACTTAGAAGCAGAGATTTTTTTGAGTTTGCTGCAGCGAATGTGGCAGAAGCTACCTGCCAAGCAAAAGCAAGCGCTCAGCCAGAGAGTTCAGCAGTCCTTGGCTGAGGTAGATGAACTGCAAACCTGGGGCGCTAACTTACAGCACGACCCGCTCAGACTGATTCTAGAAGGAGGGGCTGCGCTAACAGTCAATGCCTTGGTTCGCCCCATGCTTGTCCAGATGATCACGCGCCAATTTATGGCTCATTTTACAGCCGCTCAATTTGCTAGAGATGCTTTACCCCTGCAAGGACAGGCAGCGTTGCGCTTTGCTAAAGAAGGCATGGCCTTAAATGCGGCTGGTTACGGTTTGGCTCGCAGCGCCGTTACATTTTTAGGCTCAGCGCTTTGGGTTTGGTTTTTGGCTGATTTGGGTTGGCGAGCGATCGCCACCAACTATGGCAGAATCATTCCAACCATTTTTGCCCTAGCCCAAATCCGCCTGACTCGTGCTAACTACACTGAGTGCTTCAATCCTGCTTAAAGGCGAAAATAACCGGATTTTGAATTTTTGCGGCTGCCTAGTTTTCACAAAAAGCAGTTTTCGCGAAAAACTGATCCGCAAAAGTCTAAACGCGGGGGTTGATAGACACACAGTTATATATAGATGCATGACCAAAAGAATTGTTCCTGAGCTGGGTTTAAGGAGCGATCGCCGGAATCAACGCTTTTGAAGCACTTTCAGCCAGAAGCATTAAAATCATAGAAAATCAAGTAAAACACCATTGGTTTTTTCAATGATCTTGACTAATAGAGCGTTTCCTGGCCAGTCTCGATCGTTTTAGAAATATTGCGAAACATTTATTGGTGCTTGATTTGAGGTCATGATTGGCGCTGCCAAGAACCCGGCAAAATATGAGCAAAACCACTACGAAAATGCTCTGCTTGAGCTTTTACGGGGTTGTCAGGCCTAAAAGAGTTAAGGTAAAGTCGCCTAGAAGTTTAATAAAGCTTTAAACAGAACCATATAGGTGTTTTGAAGCTGCTTTGGTGTTCCTGATTGATCAGCTTATGTCGGTACTCTGCACCATGTTTACTCCTTTCCTCGCCCTCACAGGGGCTGATTTTTCGTTTGGAGTAAGCAACATAGCGGCAAAAGTCGAATCACAAAACGTCACTGAAATTGTCTGAGGAGGTCTGCATTGAGACAAGCAAGTTTGCAAAATTTTGGTTCCACATTCCAAAAGCAGGAACTAAGATTGGCAATCGGCCAGTCCCAAGCTATAGCATCGGCTGCTTTATTGGGGGTTACATTTTCTGTCGGATTAATTGCTGGCTTGGTTCCTGCTCAACCAGCAGGTGCTGTCGTTGACTCAGTCAAACCAGAAGTCTCTGGGGCAGCGAGTGGTTCTCTGCGTTTAGTAGGGCCGACATCGGCAGAAGCATATGTCGGCAAGGGTGTTACCCTAACAAACGGAGCTAACTCAGCCGCCAGACTTGTTGTAGCTCTGGCCCCAACAAGTTTACTCCACCCTCTTTCTGCTGAAGACGCTTTATCCTTGACCACCACTCTAGAAACTGGTGGTTTTCCAGGAGAGTTATCAGAAGGTCAGACTGCCTCCCAGACCACGGCTAGCTCTGATTCTTCAGCCTCTACACAAACTCCTGTTAGCATTGTCCAGTTACCCCTGCTAGCGTCCTCACTAGATGCAAGTGAACTGGTTCAGTCTTTGTCTTCTTCTCTCCAGGTCAGTCCTGCTTTGGCAGATTCTGCTGCGCCTGCTGCCGTTGAAATTGAACACGATTTCGCCAACGTCTCATTAGTTGGCGCGGTACCTCAACCATTAGCTGATTCTCCACTTGAAGCAGCAACGCCAGAAGTAGTGGATGTGGATGCCGTGGATGCTGCCTTAACTGCTGCTGCGGCTCCTCAAACAGCGCCTGAGGGATTAGAAGTAGAAGCATTGCCAATTGCAGATGCTCCTATTGATCAAACTCAGCCGACTGCGCAAGCTCCGGCTGAAACTGCTCAAGACTTAATGGGTGAAGTCAAACGCCAGATTGTAGCTCAAAGCATCAATCAATCGAGTTCTAAAACTTCTCCAAATCCGCTGATTTCCAGCTCGCAATTTTTACCACAGATTGCTCGCCGCGGCATTTTTCCGCAGCTTCCTAACTTAGATTTGCCGCCGCTTTCTCCGGCTGAGCGCTACTTGCCTGGTTCAGGGGGAATGACCACTGGGTTTATTTGGCCAGCCAAGGGGGTATTTACCTCTGGCTATGGGCCGCGCTGGGGCAGAATGCACCGTGGAATTGATATTGCCGCCCCAATTGGAACAGCGATCGTGGCCGCCGCCGCTGGCACCGTTGTAACTTCTGAGTGGAATTCCGGTGGTTTTGGCAATCTCGTCAAAATTCGTCATCCTGACGGTAGCTTGACGCTATATGCTCACAACAACCGCTTGATTGCTCGCGTCGGTGAATACGTCCAACAAGGGCAGTTAATTTCTGAGATGGGCAGCACGGGGCGGAGTACTGGGCCTCATGTTCACTTCGAGATTCATCCGCCTGGCATGGGTGCAGTTAATCCAATGCATTACCTTAGCCGCGGCTAGCCTCCTCTTTAAATGTTTAACTAAATAGTTTCTAAATAGGGGTTCTATACCCTTATTTTTTTAGCTAAACTTTCCAGCCAAATGCTCATCAGGATGCTCTAGCTTTTGTCTCAACCCTAGAGATCCTGATGAGCTACAAATGGGTCGAACCGATGCGTTCCAAAGCATCACTGTGTTGACCCATGACACGGCCAGCGCTGTGCCGTTGGATCTGAATGAACTACCCCGCCGCAAGCGGACGGGGTAGTTCATTTGCTGCGGCATTCTTTCTGGTATGCGATGCAGCGATATCCGTTTGAGATTGATGCAGCAGTTGTTTTGCCAGAGCATCTCCATTGCATTTGGACATTGCCAGCAGAGGATGCGGATTATTCAATGGGCTGGCGTTTGATTAAGTCGTTTTTTTCGCGACATTGCCCAGACGAGGTTCGAGGGGAGATTTCAGCTTCAGGACGGCATAAGAAGGAGCAGGCGGTCTGGCAGCGACGATTTTGGGAGCATTGCATTCGAGATCAACAAGATTGGGTTAGGCATGTAGAGTATATTCATTACAATCCGGTGCGACATAGGTTGGTAAAGGCACCGAGGGACTGGCAGTATTCCAGTTTTCATAAATATGTGCGGGAAGGGAAGTATGACGTGATGTGGGGAGCGGATACTTCGCTGCAAATTGAGAATGAATTTGAGTGATTCGTTGTGGGGCATGGGTTTCGTTCCTCAACCCAGCCTACTACTAAGACCTCTTTATGCAGCACCTTTAATGGCTACATCACAGTCAGAAGTCGAAACCTTCGCTAATAAGGCGGTCTCTGTCAGCATCTGGGGTAGAACTGACTCTACCATCGGGCAGAATGGTGAGGTACATGTACCCTCCCAGTTTTGTCCCAGTGACGATGCATCCCCGGAAGTCGGCTCTGTCCATAGAGGACTCGTCAGTATCAGAGAAGCTGAGGTTGGCATCTCGGAAATCAGCGCTTTTCAGATTAGCCAATCTCAGCTCGGCTCGTTCCAAGTTGGCACCCCTGAGGTTCGCTCTACTCAAATCAGAGCGGTTGCTGCGGGCTCCAACCAAGTTAGCCCTTTCCAAATTAGTTCGACTCAAGTCAGCATCACTCAATTTGGCTTCACTCAAGTTGATGCCACTCAAGTCAGCATCACTGAGCCGGGCTCTACTCAAGTTGATGCCACACAAGTTAGCTCCACTCAGACAAGCTTCTCGCAAATTAACCTTTCTGAAATCCCGCTCACCAGCAGCGTATCTTTCCAACAACTCCTCAGCAGTCAACCTGTGTCCGAATTCCCCATCGTCCATACTCCAACCTCCAATCTCATCGCCCTAAATTCTACCGCTGTCAACCTGTGGCAAAGCTTCCACCCCAACTTTGATTTAACCCTCTAGGTCACCGACCTCCCCAGCGGTCAACTCGCCGAAGCCCAACTCACCAGCTTTGCCCCCAACGGCACCCCCAACGCCGGCACCCTCCTGCTCGACTATAACGGCAACAACCTCGGCTGGTTCATCGACCCCACCCCTTGGGAAAACAGCGAATTCACCCCCTTCGACTTCTCTCAGGGGACAGAACCAACCGCATTCCGCGCCACCAACTCCCCCGCCACCGGTCACTACGACCT
>JAHHGS010000035.1 GCA_019359715.1 Aphanocapsa sp. GSE-SYN-MK-11-07L
TAAGTTTCGCTATTTGCAATTGGAATTGAGTCGTCGCTGTTCGATTATCCACTGGAGCTACGATTTACTCCCAGGGACGCTGGTCTGATTTAGTATGAAGTTTTATGTCTGGATTCAACACTTCTGAGCCGTGCCCAGTCGCAATTTCAATAAATGTTGCAGCCAGGAAACCAATCATGGCCAATCGTCCATTCCAAATTTCAGCACTGGGGGAAAAGCCCCAGTTCCACTGAGTCCCTTGGTAGAAGTAAGGTTGCTTCACTTCGTCACGAAGATCGGGTCTTTCGTTAATCTGCATTGTGTTGCCTCCGGTAAACTAATTCAGTGCAATGCACAGCTATAACTTAATGAAACTTCATGAAGGTTTCCTCTGCCACAAGAGGCAGAATTTGACGACAAAAAGGCAGAGACGCAAAGGATTCTGCAACAAATTTGTGCCATACTTTTTCATCCCTGCAAGAGTGCGCTCCAAGTCGAAATCCAAGTTTCGGGAATTCTGAGTGCCCAGTGTTTCCAGATTTGGAAATGGCGCGATCGCTTAGGCAGCAAAGCTTCTGTCAAAATAGTTTTCTCCCGGATGGTTTGAGCAAACCCAGACACTTCAGATAGATTGGCTTGGGTCAAATTGGCTTGACTCAGATTTGCCTCAGTTAAACAACTTTGCTGCAAGTTTGCCAGAACTAAAAACGCTTTTGTCAAATTGGCTTGAGTCAAGTTAGCAGAACTAAGATTAGCGTGAATTAAGAATGCCCCGCTTAGATCAGCCCGATACAAGTTTGCGCCGCTGAAATCAACGCCCATTAGGGACGCTCCCCCCAAATCCGTACAGCTTAGATCAACGCCTTGCAAACAAACATCCCTCAGATAAATACCGCTCAGCTTCACCCCACGAAAGTCGCGCTCTCCCCGCCAGTAGTGTTCTAAAAGCGTGTCTGCTCTCATCGTGGGTCACTGAGCCAATTTGCTCATGTTTTTAGCATTTCGGCATAATCTAACAGACAGCCTTTCGTTTGCCTATCCTGGCAAGGGGCATTTTGAGAATGACGAAATGATTAAGCGCAGGAGTAGTCTAAGTTGTGTGGCGATCCTCTGCGGAGTATTGGGCTTTGAGGGCAGCCAGATGCCCCCTAGCGAAAATGGCAGATTTCGCGATGTTGACTGGGGCAGAACTGCTGCCCACCCAAATCAACTTGCTCGTCAGCAGAATCACACCACAGAAACACCCGACCAGTGGGTAGACCTCGGACAGCGGGTGCATGGTGGCTTTGGATCTTATCTCGCCCTGGGAATTCGGATTGGGTTAGACGCGATGCACCGATTAAACGCAACCGCTCGTACCCTGGATGTCACTTATTACAATGGGGCAATCGCCCCCTGTCCCTGTGTTGTGGATGGCATTATGATTGCGACCACTTCCACACCGGGACAAAACCTGTTGCGAGTTGCCTCTACTCCCAGCCCAGAGGGAACATTTGGTGTGGCTGAAATCCACGATCGCACCACTGGAAAAATACTTCGCTACACAATTCCTGACCGTGCCAAACTTCAGTTGGATACCTGGAACCAAGTTACATCAGGACGGCAACGCTACGATGCTGTGATGAGGGCTTCAGAAGAGACGCTATTCTCAGTAAAAATGATTCGTTGATAGAGCAAAAAGTTAGAACACAGGGAAGACGATCGCAGAGGCGGCTGGGAAGCACCTAGGCGGTGACCTGTCTCCTATGCCAGTTATAGACAAATTGAAGCTGTCTCATCATATTGCTGCGAAACATTGCACAAATTATTTATTTTTGTTACGGTTTTAATGTCTTGCAATGTCATACGAAAGGTCAAATATTCATGGAAAACCAATCAGGTAAATTTGGCTTCACTTGGTTTGCTGAAAGCTGGAATGGTCGGTTAGCAATGTTGGGCTTTGTGATTGGGCTGGCAACTAAAGCGCTGACCGGACAGGGTATTCTGTCACAGCTTGGCTTGATGTAATTTGCAAATTCTTTAACTGACTTCAGGGGTGCGGCGTACTGCTGCATCCTTGATTTTTTTGGCTTTCCGCTTTGCAACCGAACCGCAACTGGCGGTAATTACGGTGATCAAAAGATTAAAAGAAATTTTACATTTCGTTACATTAACAACAGATAGAACTTAGGGCAAAAATCATCGCCCACTACATTGGAGGTATCCGATATGAACAACATTCGGGTCGGCAGTCTGTTCGGAATTCCTTTCTATGTCAACCCGTCTTGGTTTTTAGTGTTGGGGTTGGTAACGCTGAGCTACGGCAGTGGACTGGCTGCTCAGTTTCCGACTTTACCCCCCGGCATGGCTTGGGGGCTGGGTTTGCTGACGGCTCTGCTGCTGTTCAGCTCAGTCCTTGCTCATGAACTCGGTCATAGTTTTGTCGCGCTGAGGCAGGGCATTGGTGTCATAGTCAAAGCTGCCGCTGGCGGTCACTGCTGGGTCAAACCCATCGTCAAAGCTGATATCGGTTAAGTTGCCTCGCAGCACGAACGCCGTTGCCGGCTGAGTCGCTAGGCAGACGGGCAGCATTGCAGCCAAAGCCAAGCTCGCGATCGCAAACTTATTGGTTTGATAATTCATAAGATTTTCTATACCCCCATGTTTGTTTGAGGTAATTTTACTGGCTTTAACGTCAGCAGCTCACCCAATCACTCAGACTGAACAAACAGTTACAAAACTTGATTATTTTGCAGGTTAAGGTTCGGTTTAAATCTAACTAAAGCGGGAATAAGTTGATCCTGGGTCAGATTTCGACACATTTCTTAAAGAACGGGCTACGGTTACAGGAATCGTTTTAATCTTAGGTAGCGCAGTACTCTAAGAAGGGAGCCTCTGGAAACAAATGGTTGTCAAAGCAAGTGGAGGAAGCTCGGTCGCCCGTCCGCAGCTCTATCAGACAGTCCCCGCTTCAACGATTATTAAAGCCGAACAGCAAGATCGCTTTTTACAACGAGGTGAACTCGAAGAGCTTGCTATTTACCTCAGTTCCGGCAACAAGCGTCTCGCCATTGCCACCACCCTTACCAACAACTCTGAGATTATTGTCTCCAGAGCCGCTAACCGGATTTTTGTCGGTGGTTCGCCGATGGCATATTTGTCTCGGTCGAGTCAACCAGCCGCTTTTGTGACTGGGGCAGTAGCAACGCAGGTGGGCACGAAAGAAGCGATGAAGCTGGGCACGGCCAGTTACGTTGAAACCAGCGGTGGGTTTTTAGACGGATTAAAATCGGTATTCAATACCGCTGGTGGGCCAGTTCCGGCTGGCTTTAAGCCCATTAACATCGCCCGCTATGGCCCAGAGCGAATGCAAAAGTCGCTGCGGGATCTCGATTGGTTCCTGCGCTACACCACTTACGCGATCGTGGCCGGAGACCCCAACATTCTGTCAGTGAATGTGCGCGGACTGCGAGAAGTGATTGAAAATGCCTGTTCCGGCGATGCCACCCTGGTCGCTCTGATTGAAATGCGCCGGGCCGCAGTCAGCTACTTTCGAGAGGATGCTGATGCAGCGGCGATCGTGGCTCAGTATTTTGACGTTGTGATTACCGAGTTTAAGGCCGGTACGCCCTCAAACAAGGTACGTCAGCGTCCTTCTAACGATGCCCAAGGGCTGCAACTCCCGCAAATTTACTTCAACGCTTCTGAGCGCCGCCCCAAATTTGTCATGAAGCCAGGGCTTTCTAGCTCAGAAAAGCTAGAGGTGATTAAGGCAGCTTATCGGCAGGTGTTTGAGCGTGATATTAACCGCGCCTACAGCCTCAGCATTTCTGACTTAGAATCAAAAGTCAAAAATGGCGAAATTTCCATGAAGGAATTTATTCGTCGTTTGGCCAAATCTCCCCTTTATCGTCAAAATTTTTATCAACCCTTTATCAATAGTCGGGCCCTAGAACTTGCCTTCCGGCATATCTTAGGGCGGGGGCCAAGCAGCCGCGAAGAAGTCCAAAAGTACTTCTCAATCGTTTCTGACGGCGGATTGCCCGCCCTCGTCGATGCCCTAGTCGATTCGCAAGAATACAGCGACTACTTTGGCGAAGAGACGGTGCCTTACCTGCGAGGCTTGGGGCAAGAAGCGCAAGAGTGCCGCAACTGGGGAGCGCAACAAGATCTGTTTAAGTACAGTGCGCCGTTCCGCAAAATCCCCCAGTTCATTACCACGTTTGCGGCTCAAGACCAGCCCCTACCCGATCAGCATCCCTATGGTTCGGTGAATGACCCGCTGGAAATTCAGTTTGGGGCAATTTTCCCGAAGGAAACCCGCAACCCCAGCGCTGCACCACAGCCATTTGGTAAAGATACGCGCCGGATTTTGATCAACCAAGGCCCAGGGATCAACAACCAGCTCAGCAATCCTGCTGCCAGAGGCGTTGCGCCTGGCTCTTTGGGGCCAAAGGTGTTCAAGCTCGATCAGCTTCCTGGTTTCAACGGTCAGATTGGGCGGCGCTCGACCTCGAATAAAGGAGTTAGCGTCAAGTTTACAGAAAGCTCGACCCAAGCCGTGATTAAAGCTGCTTATCTGCAAGTGTTTGGGCGCGATGTCTACGAAGGACAACGCCAAAAAGTCGCCGAAATTAATCTCGAAAACGGTGACATTACCGTCCGCGAGTTCATCAAGCTGCTGGCTAAGTCTAACCAGTTCCGAAATCTCTACTGGACGCCGCTGTACGTGATTAAGGCGATCGAGTACATCCATCGCCGCTTGCTTGGCCGTCCCACCTACGGTCGGCAGGAGTTAAACAAGTACTTTGACCTCTGCGCCAAAAAAGGACTCTATGCTTTGGTCGATGCCATTATCGACAGCGTCGAGTACTCAGAAGCGTTTGGCGAAGATACTGTGCCCTATGAGCGGTATTTGACTCCGGCCGGGCAATCGCAGCGATCGCTGCGCACCGGCACGATCGGCGACACCGGCCTGAAGCCAGAGCGCGATGATATACCTCGGTTTGTCGAGCTAGGCGAAATCACCGAAATGCGGACGGAGCCAGCGATTCAGTTCCGCTCTGGTCAAGGGGTCAGCAAGCAGCGTGAACAATCAAAAGTCTTCAAGCTGACTGGCTTGCAGGATAAGACTGCCCTGAAGGTAATCATCAAAGCCGCTTACCGCCAAATCTTTGAGCGCGATATTGACCCCTATATTGTCAAAAACGAGTTCACGGTGCTTGAAACCCAACTCAGTAATGGCGATATTAACTTGAAAGAGTTTATCGAAGGACTGGGCTGCTCTTCCCTTTACACCAAGGAGTTCTATACCCCCTACCCCAACACTAAGGTGATTGAGCTGGGGACAAAACACTTCTTAGGCAGAGCACCTTTAGACCAAGCCGAAATTCGCAAGTACAACCAAATTTTGGCTACCCAAGGGCTGAAGGGCTTTATTGGGGCAATGGTGAACGGGATGGAATACCTGCAATCCTTTGGTGAGGATGTCGTGCCCTATCGCCGCTTCCCCACCCTCCCGGCAGCCAATTTCCCCAACACCGAGCGGCTCTACAATCAGCTCACCAAGCAAGACAAGTCAATTGTCGTGCCGAGCTTTGAGCCAACCAAGTCTCGGATGGATGCCGCCAAGTTGCCGCTGACCGCCCAAGCGATCGCCAACGGTTCTGCCCCTGCCCCTGATTTAGTGGAAGTGGGTTACTCTCGCACCGCTGAGCCTGAAGTTGGCGGACTGGAAACGGGTTTCCGCCGTCCGGCTAGGGTTTATCGGTTCACGCCTGAGTTGTCTGAGCCAGAAGTCGATCAGGTCGTTAGTGCCCTTTACCGCCAGGTGATGGATGTCTATAGTAGCGATGTCTTAGCCCGCTTCCGACGAACTGACCTGGAAGCCCAACTGCGCGATCGCCAACTTTCTGTTCGGTCGTTTGTGCGCGACCTAGTCAGCTCTGAGGCTTACCGCGATCGCTTCTGTACGCCCTACCCCAGCGCCAAGGTGGTTGAGTTTCTCTGTCGGCATCTGTTGGGTCGCAGCCCAGCCGATGCGGCCGAAGGTCTCCACTATCAAAACATGCTGGCCGATCAGGGTCTACCAGCGACCGTTCAGACAATGATTGATAGCCCAGAATATACCTCTGCCTTTGGTGAAGATGTCGTGCCCTATCAGCGCTAAAACAACTCACTAAGCTAGCGCACAGGCTATGCTGCCCAAATAGAGATCGCTGGAGTAATTAACTTACTTCAGCGATCGCTGTCTTTAAAGTAATTCTCACATCAATTGATATTGATTAGGAGCAGTTTTGAAAGCCATGCTCTGCATGGCTTTCAAAACTGCTCCTGGCATAGAATCCTTAAAATAAGATCACCTTCTGTCTTTCCCCCATTTGCCTTGCTCTAAAATGGCTCCAGACTCACCAACCAGCAATTTTTCGTTTCAGTGTCATGCTCAGTGCTCTCACACCCAGGCTAGAGTTGGCACCTTTTGTACGCCCCACGGGCCGGTTGAAACGCCACGCTTCATGCCTGTCGGAACGTTAGCTAATGTCAAAACCCTCACCCCCGACCAGCTCCGTAGCACTGGTGCTCAGATGGTCTTAGCCAATACCTATCATCTGCACTTGCAGCCAGGCGAAGAAATTATTGCCGGGGCCGGGGGGCTGCACCAGTTTATGGGCTGGCCGGGGCCGATGCTGACTGACTCTGGCGGGTTTCAAGTCTTTAGCCTCAGTGAAATGCGCTCCATTTCTGACGTGGGGGTGAGCTTTCGATCGCCGAAAGATGGACAAGAAATTCAGCTTTCCCCAGAAAAAGCGATCGCGATCCAAAACCAGCTTGGGGCGGATGTGATCATGGCCTTTGATGAGTGCCCTCCCTACCCAGCCAGTTGGGCAGCCGTGGCTGAAGCCACTGATCGGACTGTCCGCTGGTTAGAGCGCTGCATCAGTGCCCATCAGCGGCCTGACCAAGCCCTGTTTGGCATCGTCCAAGGCGGCGTTCACCTCGATTTGCGGCAAGCCTGTGCCAAATCGCTGGTGGAATTTGATTTGCCGGGCTATGCGATCGGCGGGGTGAGCGTCGGGGAGCCGCCAGAGCTAATTGCCAAAATTGTCCAGGCTACAACTCCACTGCTACCAAGGCACAAACCCCGTTACCTGATGGGAGTCGGCACCTATCGAGAAATGACCCAGGCGATCGCGGCTGGGATTGACTTGTTCGACTGCGTGATTCCAACCCGCTTGGCCCGCCACGGCAATGCGCTGGTTCAAGGCGATCGCTGGAACCTCAAAAACGCCCGCTTTCGGGCCGATTATGCGCCGCTCGATCCCAGTTGCCCCTGTTATACCTGTACCCACTTTAGCCGGGCCTATATTAGCCACCTACTGCGATCGCGGGAAGTCTTGGGCTACACGCTGCTCAGCTTGCATAACATCACTGAGCTAGTGCGGTTTACGCAGCGGATTCGAGCCGCCATTTTGGGCGATCGATTTGCGATCGAATTTGCTGCTCTGCTCGCTCCTGCAGAGAATTAACCTCTAACCTCTATCTGGCTGTGGCCGCTGGCATCCCCAAAATATCCTCAATCTTGGGCATTTCGGCTAGGGAGATGACTCGACCTTCATCTTCAAAGCCAGTAATTTGGTCAAAGTTGAGGTAGCGGTAGAGGTCAGCCGCGAACGGATCAATCTTCTGTTGAACAATGCTCATATACTGTTCCACGGTTGGGATGTAGCCCAAGAGAGCACAGACTGCTGCCAGTTCGGCCGACCCCAAATAGACCTTTGCATCCTTACCCATCCGGTTATTAAAGTTGCGGGTGGAGGTCGAGAAGACCGTTACTCCATCGGCGACGCGGGCTTGGTTGCCCATGCAGAGCGAGCAACCCGGCATTTCAGTTCTGGCTCCAGCCGCTGCAAAAATGCCGTACATGCCTTCTTCCCGCAGTTGCTTTTCATCCATCCGAGTCGGGGGGGCGATCCAGAGCCGAACTTTGACTGGCCCTGCTCCTTCTAAGACTTTGGCCGCAGCCCGATAGTGACCAATATTGGTCATGCAGGAACCAATAAACACCTCATGAATTGGATCGCCAGCACATTCTGACATTAGCTTGATGTTGTCGGGATCATTGGGAGCAGCTACAATCGGCTCCTTGATCTGGTCGAGATCCACCTCAATCACACTGGCATACTCAGCATCGGGATCAGCTTCTAGCAGAACTGGATTAGCCAACCACTCCTCCATCTTGGCGACTCGGCGTAAAATCGTCCGGGCATCGCCATAGCCACGGGCCACCATGTTCTTCAGCAGCGCCACGTTCGATCGCAGGTACTCTGAAACTGTCTCTGGACTGAGCTTAATCGTGCAGCCCGCACAGGAGCGCTCAGCCGTCGCATCGGTCAGTTCAAAGGCTTGCTCAAGCTTCAAGTCGGGCAGCCCTTCCATTTCCATGATTCGACCGGAAAAGATATTTTGCTTGTTCTGCTTGGCTACTGTCAGCAAGCCCTGCTGAATCGCCACGTAGGGGATGGCGTTGACAATATCCCGCAGCGTCACCCCCGGCTGCAATGTTCCCTTAAACCGCACCAGCACTGACTCCGGCATATCCAGCGGCATTGCTCCCAACGCCGCAGCAAAGGCCACCAGCCCGGAGCCAGCCGGGAAGGAGATCCCCAACGGAAATCGCGTATGGGAGTCGCCGCCGGTGCCAACGGTATCCGGCAACAGCATCCGGTTTAACCAAGAGTGAATAATTCCATCGCCAGGTCGAAGCGAAACGCCGCCCCGCTGATTGATAAAGTCGGGCAAATCGTGCTGAGTTTTGATATCGACTGGCTTCGGATAGGCAGCGGTATGGCAAAAGCTCTGCATCACCAAATCGGCGCTGAAGCCCAAGCAGGCCAGCTCCTTCAACTCGTCGCGGGTCATTGGCCCAGTCGTATCCTGCGATCCAACGGTTGTCATGTGGGGTTCACAGGAGGTGCCGGGGCGGACACCCGCTACGCCGCAAGCTTTACCGACCATTTTCTGGGCTAACGTAAAGCCTTTGCCCGTATCAGCGGGCATTTGGGGACGAATAAACAGCGGACTCGGTTCTAGCTTCAAGTCAGCCCGAATTTTATCGGTCAGGGTGCGCCCAATCAGGAGCGGAATCCGTCCCCCGGCCCGGACTTCGTCCAAGATCGTGTCAGGTTTGAGGTCAAAGCGGGAAATCACCTCACCGGCTGCATTCGTGATTTCTCCCTTGTAAGGATAAATCGTAATCACATCTCCAGTTGCCAGTTGGCTGACATCGCACTCAATTGGCAGCGCCCCAGAGTCTTCGGCAGTGTTAAAGAAAATTGGCGCAATTTTGCCGCCCAGAATATAGCCGCTCGATCGCTTATTGGGCACAAACGGAATATCTTGCCCAATGTGCCACAGCACCGAATTGATCGCCGACTTACGAGAAGAACCCGTCCCCACCACATCGCCTACATAAGCGATCGGATCCCCCTTCTGCTTCAGAGTGACAATTGTTTCTAGCGATCCCGGCTGACGGCTTTCCAGCATCACCAAGGCGTGCAGGGGAATATCAGGACGAGTTGTTGCATGAGGAGCCGGGGACAGATCGTCGGTGTTGGTTTCACCCGGCACCTTAAACACGGTGACGGTAATTGCTTCTGGTAGAGCAGTCCGGCTGGTAAACCACTCGGCATTCGCCCAAGCGTCAATCACCTGCTGGGCGGAGGCATTACCCTGCTGAGCCAAGTCCTGCACATCATGAAAGGCATCATAAACTAGCAAAATTTTACTCAGGGCAGTGGCGGCGGCAGTAGCGATCGCCGGATCAGACGCGCTCAGTAAATCAATCAGCGATCGCACGTTGTAGCCGCCCATCATTGTGCCGAGTAGCTCGACGGCGGAGAGCGGTGAAATTAAGGGGCTGGTTGCTTCAGCCTGGGCGATCGCGGTCAAAAATCCGGCTTTCACGTAGGCAGCTTGGTCAACCCCAGGCGGCACTCGATCCCGCAGCATCTCAACCAGGGCCGCCTCTTCCCCGGTTGGCGGCTGTTTGAGTAGCTCACACAGGTCAGCCACTTGTTGGGGGGTGAGGGGCAGCGGTGGAATGCCCAAAGCAGCGCGATTGGCAACGTGTTGACGGTAGGTTTCAAGCATAGGAGCACTGTCCAGGGGAGGTTGGGTGTTCTGCACGCAAATATCTTATAGCGCTCCTCCATGAATCGTAAAATTTTAGGGAGCCAGGTTTTGAACTGAAGCTCACAATCTAAATCAGATCGGGATATAACTATTGTAATTGGCGGCGATCTGGGTGATGTTTTAGACGGCTGAGCTTGTCTGCAAACGCTCATATTTTTGGTGGAGATGCTCTATATTCAATCCCAGAAGAGAGCAATTTTTAGCAAATCTCATGGGCAAATGTATCAAACAATACAAGTTGTTGATAATTGACGGTGATAGATAAGAGTAAGCGCATACAATTTGTGTAATTAATCCATACAGTGATGGTGTACGCACCAGAGGAGTAAGAGCTTGAAAAAGGTTGAAGCGATTATCCGCCCCTTTAAGTTGGACGAGGTGAAGATTGCTCTCGTCAATGCTGGCGTTGTTGGGATGACAGTCTCAGAAGTGCGGGGATTTGGACGGCAAAAGGGACAGACAGAGCGCTATCGTGGCTCCGAATATACGGTTGAATTTTTACAAAAGCTGAAGGTCGAAATTGTGGTTGAGAACGACCAGGTCGATATGGTGGTCGAAAAGATCATCTCGGCCGCTCGAACGGGCGAAATCGGCGATGGCAAAATCTTTATTAGCCCAGTTGAGCAAGTTGTGCGGATTCGGACGGGTGAGAAAGACCTAGAAGCAGTCTAGAGCAACCTACCAGCCGATCAGGCTGCCCGATGTTGAAGTTTATGATACTCTGCATCAGCAAAAATTTTCCAAGACATAGATAAACCCAATGTCCTGGAAAATTTTTGTCTATAGCTAATTTATTGCTTGAATGCTTGCCCTCAACTTGGATACCACTAGTAGTTCAGATTTGAGGCGGTTACTGTTGGTTTAAGCGGTTCAAGCCAACAAATATGTTTTTGCGTATATTGCTGTGATCACTGGTCAGACTCGCCTGCTAGGGGTGATTGGTTATCCGATCGCCCACACACTCTCACCTGTCATGCACAACGCGGCGCTGGCGAGCTTGCAGCAGCAAATACCAGATTTAAATTTTGTCTATTTGCCTTTTGCCGTCCAGCCGGATCAACTGTCAGCGGCGATCGCAGGCTTTGCAGCCATTGGTGTGCAAGGGTTTAACGTCACGATTCCCCACAAGCAAGCAATTTTGCCATTCTTGAACCAGGTATCAGCGATCGCCCAAGCGGTGGGAGCCGTCAACACGGTTTGGCGAACGGAGCAGGGTTGGGCAGGCACCAACACTGATATTCAAGGC
Organism: Aphanocapsa sp. GSE-SYN-MK-11-07L; assembly: GCA_019359715.1. GTDB lineage: Bacteria > Cyanobacteriota > Cyanobacteriia > Thermosynechococcales > Thermosynechococcaceae > JAHHGS01. The sequence continues at coordinate 11,396 of JAHHGS010000035.1, forward strand.
TTTTTAGCCCCGTTACGTACCTGCCAAGACTGGCAAACAGCAGTTATTTTAGGCAGTGGCGGGGCAGCCCGCGCTGTTGTGGCCGCCTGTGCTGAATTAGGGTTTAGCCGAATTGCGGTGGTTGGACGTAACCAAGATAAACTCAGCCAATTTAAACAGAGTTGGCAGAACCTTGATCAACTGACTGTCCATGCCTGGTCTGATTTAGAGCAGTTACTCCCCCAAACCAATTTATTGGTTAATGCAACCCCGATCGGGATGCATCCCAATTCAGAACAATCTCCTTTGGCGCAGCCAGAAATCGCTCTGCTGCCTGCTCATGCTCTGGTTTATGACCTGATCTATACTCCCCGCCCGACCTTACTCCTGCGTCTGGCTGAGCAGAGCGGGTTAGCGGCGATCGATGGGCTAGAAATGCTAGTCCAGCAAGGGGCGGCCGCCCTCGAAATTTGGCTGCAACAGCCAGTGCCTGTAGCCGCAATGCGTCTGGCAGCAGAGCAGTATTTCAAAGACTAGATATGGGTTGCTGATGATATCTAAAGATTCATCAATCAGATCATTTGGATGATGAGAACCAGCGACGCTCTGCTAACCAATAGCCGATCGCAATTCCGGCAAAACTAGCGACCACATCCAGCAGGTCGAGACTGCGATAGGGCGAAAACTGTTGCACAAGTTCTTCTCCTAACGTGAACAGGCCAAACAGAGCCGGAAACAATGGTATTGAGCAGCCCAATTGCCGAATATGACGACGATTGCAGGCTTGATGCCCTAAAAATGCCGCAATGCCATATAGCACAAGGTGAGCCAGCTTATCATTTTGGGTCAAGATCGGGTGTAAGTTACCTTGATAAGCAAACCACAAAATGGTTGCCAAAATCCCCATAAAGCCGATGGTACAGAGCATCCAAGGCAGAGGAGCGGAACTGATTGCGGGTTTTTTCATGGGAACAACAAAGAGGTGCGGGGTTCGATTTTAGCTTGATGACGCAGGATAAATATGATTGCTATCACAGGTTATCAACGCTAATCTGAATCTCGCGATCGCTTGGTCGAGTTTCGGCTATCCCCGAAGGAGAAAGACATGACTTCTCAATTCAGATCATATTGATTAGGCTTCGATACCTGGATTGGATTTGAAAAGCGTGAATACTTGACCAGATCGTTAGCGGGAGATTCGGCTGAAACAGCCATTAACCCAATCTTGATGTCCTCGAAATAAATCACGCCACCAATGCATCCTTCAACTTGGAAAGGCCCATGAAAGAACTGGTGCTCCGCAATGTAGATCAAGAAAAAGTTGGTAATTATGACGGCACTGCCAAACATTTGCTGACAAATTTGATCGAGCACAGCATCAAGGTAGTTATTCTGAGCAGGCTGACCCAGATCAGTAAATTCTGGATAATCTGCAAAATGATCCATGTAAAATAACCAAATCTGGGAAAGGTCTGCTTCGTTTGTCAGTTTTTGCTTGAGTTCTGGGAGTCGATCGATATTCATCATTAAAGCTGCTCACCCATTCGCATTCAGTTTATGAAATCACTAATCAAATCGGTTGATACGGCAATTTGATCAGCCACAGATGCACTAAGCAATTAGAGTAGCAAGTATAGTTGTTTTTGCAAGAGCGATCGCCTGTGTTTTTTGTACAGTGAGATGGAAGCGATTGTGCTGAGGCACCTCTAGACGAAGACTATGACTCTACTGCAAGTTCAGCCCCTCCTCAACACCTGGCAGCCTGCGTCCTGGGAAGAATTTGTCAAACTTGCCGATGATCCCGCCTCCGCTAAGCTGAAAAGCTATTACTATAGCGGTCACATGAGATTTGAACTCATGTCTACTGGCTCCGATCACTCTAAAGACCACGCCTTGATGCTCTTTGCCCTTTCATTTTTTGCTGCTCATCAGGGCATTCGGATGACTGCAAAAGATGGTTGCTCCTATCGCAAAGCTGGTTTTGATGAATTTCAACCAGATGCCTCTTATTACATCGGCGAGGCAGCGGACGCGATTCCTTGGGGAACGAGGGTGGTCGATCTAGAAAAATATCCAATCCCGAATTTAGTGATTGAGATATCAGCTACTTCCTTGGGAGATGATTTAGGGGCAAAACGGTTTCAATATGAGGATTTGAGCATTCCTGAGTATTGGATTGTGAATGTTCAAGCGATCAAGATTTTGGCGTTTGCGATCGCCAATGATGGCAGTATTCGACACATTCGAGCATCGCACGTATTGCCAGGGTTAAAATTGGAAGTCTTGGAACAGGTGCTTCAGCGCAGCCGCCAGGAAAATCAATCGGCAACAACAGCTTGGCTCATGGCGCAATTTCGAGCCTAATTCGCTCGTTCCTTTGCGTCTGGCAATATTGATCAATTAGGCTACAGCTTGCAACTGCTGCATTAGCCAATTTGCCGCAGCAGTATTCGTTTCTACTGCTAACCGCTCCAGCGTTTGTTCGACCAGGGCGATCGGTAGCCCTGGCAGCACCTGAGACACTTGGATTGCCTCGTACACGCCCATTTCTGTTAAACCAAAAGCGAAAAGCTGCATTCCTTTGACATCAATCACCCAATATTCAGCAATCCCCAGACTGGCATACAGTTGCTTTTGCTCATCCAGGTCTAAGCTCAGGGTCGTATCAGCAATTTCGCCGACCAGATCAGGCAACCGATGGCGGGGCAACTCAATCCGACGTGGCTCGCCGGGTTGCCATTCAGGGATATTATCACCTTTATAAAGTACCAAGTCTGGAGCACAGGCATGGGTGTCTGGGTTTTCAATCAGGCAGCCGCCAAACGATTCAATCACTGAATCGGGATGCAGAAAGGCCCAAAATCCGAAAATAATTGTTATTAAATCGCAGAAGCGAGCGTGATTCGGCCCGATGTTTCCCATGTCAACCCACAGCCATCCCTTGTAAAAGGCAATTTTTTGCCAATTTATCTCTGAACTATCCCGCACTCTCAGGTAGTCTTGCCAAGTGACAAGGCGCTGCTGGAGGATAGTAGCAGACTGGCTAGATTTTTCGAAGGAGATCGTCATTTTTAGACACCTCACAGATTCAATTCGGCGGCTAAATTCCATGATAGCCGCTTGGTCGAAAACACTTAAATCTTCAATAGACGACGAATTTACTTTGACCCGGATGATACCCATGGTCAAGCAAAGATGACTGGGTATCAGACTATTTTGCAAGAAATACGATTCTGATGCCCAGTCATAGTTAAATATCGCTATCCCGGAACTGGCGGAACCATAGCTCTGTCCTATCTACTAGTAAATACCAGCCAAGGTTGGCGGATTAGCGACATCCGTGGTTCCGACTGGTCACTACTTTCCATCCTGAGTGCAAACCCCTGAGTGGTAGAGCGTAAATCAAATCTAACCAGGACGCAAAACAATGCCTAAAAAGTGACGGCAGTAGCAGTAAAAGTCAGGTATTTTTGTCTTTTGAGGGCGATTATATTGACTAACGATCGCGCAGCAAGTGAGTGGGCAGTCCATCAATACTGACTAAATTTTTAGCCTGCCAATAGTCGAGTAAACCCTCTTCCCCCTTGGATTCCGCCCATTTGATTAAGACTTCGCGATCGCCAACGTACTCGTATTCTGGGACACCGAACCCACAGGACGTTTGGACTGACTCAATGTTGAGCTTGATGATTTGGCGTAAACCGGCGATCGGTTCAAACAAATTAGATAAAGATTGCCAGTCTGGCGCAGGTGGTCTTACCACCTGTCCTTGTCCATACAGGCGCAAAATTAACGGTTGAGCTGTAAAGCTACAAAACATAATTGTCAAACGACCGTTTTCAATTAAGTGAGCGCTAGTTTCATTCCCGCTACCCGTTAAATCAAGATAGGCCACTGTCTGAGTATTTAAGCAGCGAAACGTATCAATCCCTTTGGGTGAAACGTTAATTCTGCCCTGATTAGGTGCAGAAGCTGTAAAAAAAATCTGTTGCTCTGCAATGAACCGCTGTAGGTCATCCGTGAGTTCAGAATAGAATTTTGCCATGCTCAAGCTTCCATTGGACGATGCTCTATCACTATAGATAGATATTTATTGATTTAGCCGCCGTGGCGATCGCTAGGCAATCCTGCCAACAAAACTCTATCTCAGCTTAATGCAGCAAAAAGCGCCCTCCATGTGGAAGGCGCTTTTTATTTCAATCTATCAACCTAGCTTTCTGAGCTTCAGCAGTTGTGTCATTGCAGACTAACCGTTGATGGCAGGAGCGGTCAGGGCGACAGGGGCAGCTTCACCAGCAGCCAAGTCGAGCGGGAAGTTGTGAGCATT
>JAHHGS010000036.1 GCA_019359715.1 Aphanocapsa sp. GSE-SYN-MK-11-07L
AGCGAGGTCTTGTTTTTGTAGCCGATGGACAGTCGGTGATTCTGCCTGTGGAGGACGGTTGCTTGGGAACCCCAATGAAGCAGGAAACCTCAAGAGTGATCTTGGGAAGCCCCACCTTCTAAAGGTGGGGAGGATGTCACTCCAGCCCTCTGATCAATCACCCAACACCCACAACAGGCTGATCGTAGCAAAGACAGACAGCAATGCATCACCATGCAAATAACTTGAGCCTGCTCAGAGCGTTGAGGTTTGAATTGCTGGGTCGGCGATCGGCTTTGCTGCTAACTCGGCTGAGCTGGTCGATCGCTTAGAGGAAATCGTCCCTAAATCTTGATCGATCGGCAACGGTAAAAACACTTGCAGCCAGGCTCCGCCTGTGTCTGGATGATTGTTGGCCCGAATCATGCCGCCGTGGGTTGCGACAATTTGCTGCACGATCGCCAATCCTAATCCGCTGCCACTGCCAACTCCAAGGGCTGACTCGGTGACAACCTGGCGTGCCCTGGCAGGGTCAGCTCGATAGAACCGCTCGAAAATATGAGGCAGCGCCTGGGCCGAGAAACCTGGCCCAGAGTCAATAATTTCTAAACAGATGTACTGAGCAGCGCCAAACTTTACTGCCGCATCCTCAACAGACGTGCCAGTGGTGTAACAGGTCTGGACGCGGACGATGGCTTGATTGGGGCTGTATTTAATGCTGTTATCGAGCAGATTGAGCACGACTCGATACAGTTGAGCTTCATTGCCAGCAATCATCAGCGGAGAGAAACCAGCGTAGTCTAAGCTCAACTGCTTGCTGCTAGAGAGCGGTTCCAAACTCAGCCAAGCCGAACGGATCAACTGAGCAAGATCAAGGGGAGTGTGCTCTAACTCTGGGTTGGGGGTAAAGGTCATGCGGCTGAGTTCCAACAGGTCTTGCACCAGCAGGCTCAGCCGAATGGTTTCATTCAGCAGCCGATCAATCCAACTCCGTAAGCGAGGATCAATGCGACTTTGCAGCGTTTCTGCTACTAGACGAATCGAAGTGAGGGGAGTTTTGAGTTCATGGGCCACATCAGAAGCCCAGCGATCGCGCTCCTCGCGGAGTGTGACAGCTTCGCGGCGATCTTCAATGAACACGCCCACCTGATCCTGCGGGAGGGGAAAACCGTAGCCTCGGAGGGGAACAAGTTGATGACTCTTACCGCCAGCGCTGGCATGATGCAGCCAGTCTTGCTGAACAGGCTGCTGAGTCCGGCGAGTTTTTTCAATCAGTCGATCAAGCTCATAAGAACGAATCACTTGCAGCAACAAACGGCGAGGCGTCGGGCTGTGCTGCTCAATTCCTAAAAGCTGCCCTGCTTGCTGATTGTTCCAGGTGAGTTGGTTATCTTCATCCACCTGAAGATAGGCGATCGGAGCCGTGTAAACAATTTGCTGCCAAAGGGCTAACTGCTGCTCTAGGACCTGGTTGATATGCTTTTGGGTTTCAACCACTGATGCCAAGCGATCGAGCGCAGAGGACTGAAATGGCTGCACCCTAAAGCCTTGCAGGATCTGACCCAAGCGAACATTGACCCGACTGCGCCAACTCGCTAGAATTGCGACGCCGATCGCTAGTCCCGCCAAAAAGTAGAGGAGATCCACAGGCCACCTCGTTAAGTCCGATCGGTGTTAGCTGAGATTGTAAGACCGATTGAGTCTCTTTTGCTTGAAATTTTAGGCCAGTCTCAATCAAGTCACTTAGCGACGGCGCATGACCCAAATTTTCTCCAAGCTCAACCAAACCGATAGCCAAATCCCCTCACCGTTAGCAGGTATTCAGGATGGCTGGGGTCTCGCTCTATTTTTTCGCGCAGCCAGCGAATGTGGACATCCACCGTTTTGCTATCGCCAATAAAATCTGACCCCCAAATTTTATCGAGCAACTGCTCCCGCGGCCACACCCGGCGCGGATAGCTCATAAAAAGTTCCAGCATCCGAAACTCTTTTGGCGACAGATTAGCTTCCTGATCTCTGACCACAACGCGGCACTCTTGCGGATAGAGGGAAATATCCCGAAATTTGAGGACTGGCGCATCTAAGGCCAGGCTGCTAGAGCGCTGCCGCCGCAGCAGGGCCCGACAGCGAGCAATCAATTCTCGCATCCCAAACGGTTTGGTCAAATAGTCGTCAGCCCCAACTTCTAGCCCCACCACACGGTCAATTTCGCTCCCCTTTGCGCTTAGCATCAGGATTGGAATCGTGCCGCCCTCTCGCCGCACAAACCGGCACAGGTCTAGCCCATTAATATAGGGCAGCATCAAATCCAGAATGATTAAATCGAGCGCGGCTCCGTCAGCCGCACTGACGCTGAGCACCTTGGCATTGATCAAATCAAGCGCTTGCCGCCCATCGACCGCCACAATCACTTCATAGCCTTCTTCTTGCAGGGCCAAACTAATCGTGTCTCGAATCAACTCTTCATCTTCGACAATCAAAATTCTGCCTAACTGTCGTGATGCCTGACCAAAAGCAGCAGCGGGAGTTTCAGTAACAAGCATAGACATTTGACTTTAAAGGAGAAAATTCTTGGTTTTGTTCAGGCTCATCCTAACACCCGCTTGGCCTCAGAAAGCACAGATTGACCTGAGCTTAATTTAGTCATAATCCAAGCTTAACGAATTCTCCAGACTCAACCAAAAACCCATAGCCACAGGGGCAGCAGCAGTAAAATCCCGATCGTGCTGAGGGCGATCGCGCTGGTCGGCAATTGGCGATCAAGGTCATACTCTTCAGCCAAAATTAGGGCAGCAAAGGCCGTCGGCATCCCGGCCATCAGCACGAGGGCAAGCCGGGGTTCCCCTGTCAAACCGGTGGCTGTGGTGATCAGCCCCATCACAATCGGCAGCAGCAGCACTTTAATCAGTCCTGGCAAGAGGCCAATCTGGAGGCTCTGCCAGCCAGCCAACTGGCTCAACCGCATCCCGGTCAAAATAAACGAGATTGCAATCACCACCCAGACCGACTGAGCCAAGACGGCATCGACGGGGGCGGCAAAGCTAAAGCGCTGACTCAGCCAGCCCAAGCCAAACCCCCACAGGGTCGGCACCGTTAGCAGATCCCACAGATGATGCCACCGACTCGCCAGCGGGCGACCAAAGGTGCTGGCTACAAACACGCCCAAGCCAAAGGAGCCAAAAATGTTTTGGGTGACGGTGTAGACGATCGCCCAAACCAAATTTTCCGGGCTGACCAGGGTACTGACGATCGCAATCCCCACCAGCCCGGTATTGCCCAGCATGGCGGAAAGAATAAAACTGCCCTGCCGATCGAGATTCGTGAGCGGGCTGGGCTGAAATGGGGCTGATTTTTCTAGTAGATTACCTAGCCCCGACTGAACCTTTGACCAAGGCAACCAAGCTTGCCCTAAACATCGTTGCCCTAACCAGCCTGCGACCAGACCCACCGCCAAAATGATTAGGGTGTAGACCGGAGCCAGCACCGTTAAGTGGGAAAAATTAGTCTGGTGGGCTAAGGCAAAAATTTGGATCGGTAAGCCAACCCAGTACAGCCCCCGGCCAATCAGGCGCGGCAGCGAAACAGGCAAAAACCGGAGTAAGACAACCCCCAGCCCGATCCAAACTACCAGCGGCGTGTAGGCATGCAGCAGAATATCGGTCATCGGGTCAGAAAAGCCACACACTCAACGTGGGCGGTCTGCGGAAAAAAGTCAGCCGGCTTAACCCGTTGCAGGCGATAGCCGCCAGTTTGACAGAGCAACCGCAAATCGCGGGCCAGGGTGGCCGGGTTACAGCTCATGTAGACGATTTGAGCCGGACGGATTTTGAATAGCGCGTCAATCACCCCTTGATCGCAGCCCTTGCGGGGTGGGTCAAGCACGACAATATCGGCATAGAGGCTGGGCAACAGTTTGGCCACATCCCCGACCTGAAAACTGACATTCGTAATCTGATTCAAGATGGCATTCGCCTGGGCTTGAGCAACCGTGGCCGGGTGCAGTTCCAAGCCAACCACCTGCTGAGCCAAGCGGGCGATCGGCAGGGTGAGGGTGCCAATCCCACAGTAGGCATCGACCACTTGTTCGTGTCCTTGCAGGTTTAATTCTGCCAAAATTAGCTCTACTAAGGCTTCGGCTTGCTCGGTATTGACCTGGAAAAAAGTATCGGAGCCAATCTGCAAATGCAGCCCGGCAAACTCTTCTTGCAGGTAAGGCAATCCACCTAAACAGCGGCTTTCTGGGCCAAAAATTCGGTTGGTGCGATCGCCATTCCGGTTTAAGCAGACTCCCACCAAGTTGTCATAGCGCTGCAACCACTCCTGAGCCTGTTGCTCAATTTCAGGTAGCTCCCAGGTCTGAGTCACCAGTGTCAGCAAAATTTGGCCAGTCCGCCGCCCAATCCGTAAGCCTAAATGGCGGAGTTGCCCTCGGTGGGTTTTCTCATCGTAGATCGACCAGCCCTGGCGCTGAATGTCGCGCTTAATCTGCGACAGCAGCGGGTCTAAGCGGGCATCTTGCACCGGACACTGGTTGAGATTGATCAGCCGGTGACTGCCCTTGCGGTAGTAGCCCGCCTGGACGGTGCCACCAGATTGATTGAGCGGATAGGTGGCTTTGTTCCGGTAGCCCAAAGCGTCAGGGGCAGCTAAAATTGGCTCCACGGGTGGATCAGAAAATTTACCAATTCGCTCTAGGGCTTCTATGACGTGGGCTTGCTTGCTGGCCAGTTGCAGTTCGGAGGCGACGGGTTGCCACTGACAGCCCCCACACTTGTCGGCCACAATACAAGCGGGTCGGACGCGCTGCTCAGAGGGCTGAAGCAAAGCTAAAACCTGAGCGTGGGCAAAGCGAGGCTTAACGTTGAGCAAGCGCACCTGTACCCGATCGCCGGGGACAGTATCGGGCACAAACACAACCCGATCGCCCCAGCGCCCCACCCCTTCTCCAGTTAAGCTGAGGTCGGCGATCGCCAGTTCGAGGGATTCTCCTTGTTGCCAAAGCGGCTCAGAGGGCAGAGAGGGAGCAGTATTGATGTTCACTTGGGCAGTATCCTGGCTAATCGCAGTCTGGTATTTTAACCCAGATCACTCCTTTAGAATAGCGCTGGTTGAGATTGGCATTGGTTCATCAGCAGACTATTATCTTCAGGGGAGTCAGGTTCAGGTAAAGGCAAAAGGCAAAAGGCAATTTTTTCAGGTTGGGTTATGGTGCAGGTTACGATCGCGGCTTTGGTGGCAGGAGTCCGCTCTGGTGATTGGTTAATTAGTTTTCCGACCGATACGGTGCCAGCTTTGGCGACTCGACCGGATCGGGCTGAGTTGATTTTTGCAGCCAAACAGCGCCAGCCCGACAAGCCGCTAATCCTGATGGCTGCCACCCCGGAAGCCCTTTGGCCCTACGTTCAGGGTAGTTCGCAAGAGCGAGAGGTTTGGCAACAGATCGCCCAGCACTATTGGCCCGGCGCATTAACCCTGGTGCTACCGGCCAGCGATCGCTGGCCGACTGCGATCAATCCGCTGGAGGCAACCACGATTGGGCTGCGAGTGCCAAATTGGGCGATCGCGCAGGCTATCTTGCAGCAAACCGGCCCCTTAGCCACCACCAGCGTCAACCTGTCTGGACAGCCGCCGCTAGAAAATCTGACAGATATTCAAGCTCAGTTCCCCCAAGTGTATACCCCGATCGCTGATCAATGGCTATTGCCAAGCGATCGCGGCGGCATTCCATCCACCGTCATCAAGTGGACAGGGCAAGGCTGGGAAATACTCAGACAGGGTACAGTCACCCTGTAAATCCATGCGCCCAAATCCTCTAATGGGAATTGAACTCAAAGAACTAAAGGGACACCTAGAAGCTGCTATCCGGTAGCTCTTCGTGGGAATCGATCGCTAAGCGCATATTTTCCAACATTAAATTACGCAGTTCTAGGGTCAGGGGAGAAGCGCCTTGGGGGCCAAACCAGCGATCGAAAGTTTCCACGTAGGGTTGCTTCTTGGTCAAAAATCCTTGCATAAACCGGATCAAGGCGTAGTTGACCGTATCTTGAAACTTAGAATTGTTTTCCGGCAGCATACAGGCAACACCTTCGGTGGAGTAGGGATAACTAATAATCTGATAATCTTGGCCGCCGGGTGTATTTTGCACCCATTGTTCTAGCAAAATATCATCGGAAGCAAAAGCATCAATCTTGCCTTGCTGCAAGGCAGTGTAGGCTTCAGCCCGGTCATTAAACAAAACAAGTTGCGCTTGCGGCTGGGCTTTGCGGATCGCCGATTCGTTTGTGGTGCCGGGCAGCGTGCCAATCCGTTTGCCGACCAAGGAATCGGGGCCTTCCAGAGCTGAGCCACGCTTGGCCAACAAGCGAGTGCCGGTCGTGCCGTAGCTGACTGAAAAATCAATCTCTGCTTCCCGCTGCCAGGTAAAGCTGCTGAAATCACACACAATATCTACCTCACCCTTTAGCAGCTTCGGAATGCGCTCTTGGGGAGGCAGGGCAACCAATTGGAGGGTAACTGGGCGTTTGAGCGTTTTTTCTACCTGCTGGTTAATTAATTGCAGCATCTCGACCGAGTAGCCGGTCAGTTGGCCTTGTTTATCAGCAAAGGCAAACGGGTAAGCATCCTTGCTGGTGCCAGCGGTCAGAACGCCAGTTTTCGCAACTTTTTCCAGGACAGTACTTGCTAGAACTAAACGAGGCGAGAAAAACAGGGTAAGGAGCGTTCCGAGGCTAAGCAGGGCTAATTTTCGATGCATACTGACGATTTAATCCGACTTAATACGACTGATATAGCATCTTATCGTTCCGTCTTCCGATTGCTGATGAAGTAATTTTGCGACTGCTGAAAAACTCTGCCGATCGCCGTCCTAAATTAGACCTCTGGCAGGAATCCTGGAAAGCCCAGGCAGCGCTCCAACCTCCTGACTCTAGCTATAGTCACCCGCCGAAGTGGCTGTAAATCGGGTGCCAAGGTAAGCATGGTGTGGGGTCGCTGCGGTCGTTTCCTGATCGAGAGTGGCAATCACCTGGTTATAAATCTCCTCAGCTTCTTGGGGAGAATTGCCAATGCTGGTCAACCCCAACTTGCCAAATTCTGACAGGCAGCCGATCAGGTGAAAAACGCTGCCGGTTTCAGTGCTGCTGTCAAAGTGCAATTGATGATGGGCGACAATATCAATTAGGTCGTGGGGCAGCAAGCCGCGATAGCTGTCCCGTTGCAGGTTGTCGGTAGCAATGTAGTATTTGGCCGGCCCATGCTGACTGTGAAATAGCCCACTGGAGAGGTTGTAGTGGCCTTTCGTCAGGTACTTGAGGGTCATAAAGGGGTGGGTGGTGCCCCCCTTGCGCAGGTTAATCTCGATCGCCTCTAACTGCCACTGATTTTCACCGACTTGTACCGCAATAAAATCTACGCCATAGCGCTCTAAGGCTCCCTTGGCGGCCAGGTTTTTGCCCACCTGCACCCCCATTTCCTGCAACTGCAAACGGTAGGCAGGATCGGCCGGAAACCGACAGCCGAGGAAAATTTGCCCATCGGGCCCGCCTAAAATTTGGTCGTGGGTGGAGAGAATTTCAACTTCGCCATCGGGGTTAATTCTGCCCTGAAAACTAGGCGATCGCTTTTCTGCTCCCTCAATAAATGCTTCAGCGATCGCTCCCAACTCCTGAATCCGGCTAGAAAAGTTGGCCCAAGTTTCATCTTTGGCTTGAAAACTCAGCGATTCAAAGCCCCGGTAAATCGCCTCAACTCTTACGGCATGGCTGGTTTGCCCTGGAGCAACTTCCTGAAGCGATCGCAGATTGAGTAGAGCATTGCCCTCGCCCGAAAACCCCTCGTTGAGCTTGATCACGAGCCGCTGCAAGTCCGGGTGGCGTTCCCACAGTTCGGCCGCAGCCACAGCTAAATCCTTGGCGCTCCACACCTGCTGGCTGCCATCGGGATGGGGAATCCCTGCCTCCTGAAAAATTTGCCGACTGCCGCTTTTTGTCCCCCAGTAGAGCAAGTCTGGATCTAATCCCAGCAGCGGAATCCCCAGTTCAACCGACAACTGCTGCTCCATCGCCGTTGAGTTATAGCAAATCATAAAGGACTTGTTCGGTCGCAGAGCTTGCCGAATTCGGTCGAGCAGGCGGGGACGTTCTAAAAGCTTTTGGGTCAGCGGGCGATTGGAAGCATCGTAGGTTGAAAGCAGCAGCAGGCGATCGCGGGCATGGGAAAACGGAATCCCCGGCAGCAAATGCAGATAGTAATCAATCACAATTGACGGCAGGGGCTTCGAGGTGACGTAGACCACCCGACTGCGCGGGTTGCGCAGCCGAATCAGCGAAAACAGCAGCCGCTCTTCATAGAAATGGGCCCCCTCAATTTTGAGCAACTCTCGCTGGTCGAGGCTGAGGGAGGGAATCACCAAAATGTCATTTTCACTGTTGTCGAACAGTTCAATGCTCTGCCAGCGATCGCGCAGTTGCCTCTGAAGCTGTCGAAACTGCTCTGCCTGGGAAGGCTCTGCTTGCGAAAAAGCAGCAAGATTCAGAATGTCCATAGCCCGCTCTGATGTGGTTAAGCCGTATGGATGACATAACGACCATATTTGAACTGGATTGCCGAGGCCAAGCGTTCAAACATAGTCGTTATGTTTAAGCTTTAAATGGATTTAACCTGATCTTATAGCCTTCTGATCTCGATCGTGAACAATGGAGCCAACGCCCAATTTGGTCACAAAGCCCCTAAGTTTTGCAAATTAATATAGAGCAGTTCGCGCTTGCACCAATTCCAATTGGGTTAGAAACCTCACAAGATTTTCAAAAAACCTTGGTAGTCCTAAGCATTCAGAAGTCATTCGCGCATAGAGTATGGTTGTCTTGAATACGATTTTTAAATCCCTAACTGTCGGACTTGGCATGAGTATGGCTCTATTTTGGCCCGGGTTGGCCCTCGCCGAAATGGCATCACCGCTTTGGCAACAGGCAGAGCAAGCTGAAACGGCTAAAGACTACGGTCAGGCAGAAACGATTTGGCAGCAGATTGTGCAGCAACATCCAACCGCTCCAGCCTTCTACCATTTGGGGCTAATTCAGCATCGTCAGTTTAAATTTATCGATGCGATCGCCGCTTATCAACGGGCAATCCAGATTGATCAAAACTACAGCCAGGCTTATATTAATTTGGGTTTGGCCCAGCTTGAAATTGGTCAACCAGCAGCGGCAACCCAAGCGTTTCAGCAGGTGATCACCCTGCCCGATCAACCGGCAGACCCTGCCACAACTCGCACCATTGCTCACTACAATCTGGCAATTATCTTCAATCGCGAGGGCAAGGCTGAGCAAGCCCGCCAACAGGTAGAGCAGGCCTTAGCACTAACTCCGCAGTTTCCTCAGGCCCAGCAGTTGCTTGAACAACTCAAGCAGTGATTCTTGGAGTGCAGCCAACTGGAGTTGTAGGATTGAAAGATAGGCAGCAGGCTGAAAAGCTCTTTATTGAATATCGCTATCGAGGCATAGCGTTTTGTTATGATGAGTTGTCCTCCTTGCCTTCAGACTCTATAGTTTTGCCGAAAGCTGTGTCAATCCGGTTTGCTCGTTTGTTTTTTCTGTTGTCCCTGATGCTGGGCGGGGTGTTCTTGGTGCGTCCAACTGCGATTGGGAGTGGCGCTGCCAATGCGGCCGAACAGTCTGAACCAACCGTTCAGCAACCCCTAACTTTACGGGCGGATGTGCAGCAGGCCAATTCTTTGACCGGGGTTGTGACGGCGAGGGGAAATGTGCAGATGAATTATCCGGCGCGTCAAATCCAAGCCACTTCAGCCCAAGCCCAATACTTTAGCCGCGAACGTCGGATTGTCCTAAGTGGGAACGTCTATGTGCTTCAGAAGGGCAACAGCTTGCAGGCGGATAGCGTCACCTACTTGATCGACGAAGACCGCTTTGTGGCTTTACCAGTGGAGGATCAGCAGGTAGAGTCAATTATCTTGATTCCAGAAAAGCCTGCCACAGACGAGTCTGAGAGCAGTTCTACCGTTCAATAAGACCCCTCAGTATGCGATCGGAACTGAATCAGAAATTAGGTCGTGCAATGCTTTGGATGATGTTTCTAGGGGTGCAAAGCAGCTCCCAAAACATGGCAATGCATGACCATCAAAAACTGAACAGTGCATAGGGGAGAAGGTTGTTGAAAATCTCGCTGCAAGGCGTTTGTAAGTCCTACGGACAGCGCACAGTTGTAGACCAAATCAGCCTCTCGGTCGAACAGGGTGAAATTGTTGGTCTTCTCGGCCCAAATGGGGCCGGCAAAACGACCACATTTTATTTGGTGACAGGTTTAGAGCGACCGGATCGCGGACGAATTTGCCTCAACGATCGCGAAATTACCCGCTTACCAATGTATAAACGAGCCCGGCTGGGGATTGGCTACCTGGCCCAAGAGCCGAGTATTTTTCGCCATTTGAGCGTGCAGGATAACTTGCTGTTAGTAATGGAGCAAACTCAGGTGCCTCGCCGTCTGCGCCAGAAGCGCCTGCACGACTTACTGCACGAATTCCGGCTCCATAAAATTGCCCACACGCTGGGCATTCAGGTTTCTGGCGGTGAGCGCCGCCGGACTGAACTGGCGCGGGCTTTGGCAGCAGGCGTAAACGGGCCGCGGTTTTTGCTGCTAGACGAACCCTTTGCTGGGGTTGACCCGATCGCGGTCAACGAAATCCAGGCCATGATTGCTCAACTGCGCGATCGCAACATGGGGATTTTGATCACCGATCACAGCGTCCGCGAAACACTGGCGATTATTGATCGAGCGTATATTATGCGAGAAGGACAAATTTTGGCGGCGGGTAGTGCGGATGAACTCTACAACAACGTTATGGTGCGGCAATATTATCTGGGCGATGGATTTCAACGCTAATTTGTCTGTTGCCGAGCACGTATTCAGAACCAGGCATAGCTGCCCATGTCTTTAGTTCGAGCTAGACTCAGCGCCAAACAGCGATCGCGGCTCAGTAAAGGTAGCTTACCCTGGCTGCTCGATCGCTATATTTTTGCGGCCATGTTGGCTCCCTTTCTGTTTGGCGTCGGCATTTTCTCGACAATTGGGATTGCCGTTGGCGTCGTGTTTGATCTGGTTAGCCAACTGTCCGAAGTCCAAATTCCGGCTGGAATTCTGGTTAGAATTTTAATCCTGCAAGCGCCCTATTTTATTGGCTTTGCCTTTCCGATGGCGTTGCTGTTAGCTGCCATTCTCACCTTTAGTCGTCTGGCGGCTGACAGTGAAGTGACAGCCCTCCGCAGCGTTGGGGTGAGCGTGTTTCGACTGATTGTGCCGGTGCTGATTTTTGGCGGCTTGGTCAGTTTACTCACCTTTACCTTTAATGAAACGCTGGTGCCACAGTCTCGCTACCAGGCCAGCCAATTGCTAGAGCAGACCCTAGCGCAGGGACGCAGTACGCTGCAAGCCCGAAATCTGTTTTACCCAGAGTACGGGCCAGACCAAGAGATTAAGCGCCTGTTCTATGCCCGCCAGTATGACGGTGAGCGGATGCATGGGTTAACAATTCTCGACTTTTCCCAGCAGGGCGTTGATCAGGTGATTACGGCCAACTCGGCCCGCTGGAACCCGAAAGCCAGCGTCTGGACGTTTATGGATGGGACAGTGTATCTGGTTTCGGCTGATGGGTCTTACCGCAGCGTCCTGGAGTTCTCGGAGCAACAAATCAAAATTCCGCGCGACGCAATGACTGCCAAACTCCCAGAGCGCAATCCATCTGAAATGACGCTGCCAGAAGCTCAGCAAGCCCTCAAGATCTTGCAGCGCGGCGGTGATCAGAAAGCAATTCGCCGCCTAGAAGTGCAAATTCAGCAGCGCTATGCAATTCCGCTCCAAGGACTGATGGTGGGTTTGATTGGGGCAGGCATGGCGCTCCAACCCCAGCGCAATCGCAGTGCGAGGGGGTTTGGGATTAGCGTTGTCGTCATTTTCGTTTACTATCTGCTGTCGTTTGTCAGCCAGGCCCTGGGCAACTCCGGCGTCCTCGCTCCCCTGATCGCTGCTTGGTCGCCCAGCGCAATCGGACTCGCGATCGCTGGCTGGCTGCTCCTGCGAGCCAACCGCTAAGGCTATTCAACCGTCACACTCTTAGCCAAATTGCGGGGCTGGTCTACGTCTAGACCGCGGCGGGCGGCAATGTGGTAAGCCAAAATTTGGAGTGGAATCACCGCCAAAATTGGTGAGAGCATCTCCTCAATTTGCGGCACCGGAATCACATTGTCAAACGTATGGGCCGCTTCGTCTTCATCAATTGGCGTTACACCAATTAGACGCGCATCTCTGGCTCTCGCTTCTTGAGCATTCGAGAGCACCTTTTCAAACACGCTGCCCGGCATGGCGATCGCCACCACCGGCACCTTGGCATCCAACAGGGCGATTGGCCCGTGCTTCATTTCGCCAGCCGGGTAGCCTTCGGCGTGGATGTAGCTGATTTCTTTTAGCTTGAGGGCGCCTTCGAGGGCGATCGGAAAGTTGATTCCCCGCCCTAAGAAGATAAAGTCTTGGGTTTCGGCAAACTCGTGGGAGAGGGCTTCAATGTAGCGCTCCTGACTTTCCAAGATCATTTCAATCTGGGCGGGTAATTGCCGCAGCCCGTTGATTAACTCCGCCAGCCGCAGCCGCGAAAGCGTCTGGCGCTGAAACGCTAGTTCAATTGCCAGCAGATAAAAAGCCATCAGTTGAGCAACAAAGGTTTTGGTGGCGGCGACGCCAATTTCAATCCCGGCGTGGGTGTCAATAATCTGATCGACCAGATTTCCCAAGGAGCTTTCTGGACGATTGGTAATCCCAATCAGGCGGGCTTGCAGATCAGGGGCCAGATTGGCTCGGCGCTGTTGCTCCATTTCTAGGGCTGCCAAAGTATCGGCGGTTTCACCCGATTGCGTCACTCCAATCGTGATTGTGTGCGCAGTCAGCGGGGGCGGCGCATAGCGAAACTCCGAGGCATACTGCACCGCTGTTGGAATTCCCGCCAGTTGCTCTAGCAGATATTTACCGACTAGCCCAGCATGCCAGCTTGTCCCACAGGCAACAATTTGGACTTGCTCCAGATGGGCGGTTAGCTCTGGGGCCAAATTTAAGTTAACAGGGCTAAATTCTGCCTCCGGGTGCCAGTCTTCCCGCAGATAAAATTCGAGGCAAGCTCGTACCACCCCCGGCTGCTCGTAAATTTCCTTCAGCATGTAGTGCTTGAAGCCCTGTTTTTCGACTAAAACCGGGTTCCAGTTGAGGGTGCGGGGAGCTTTGCGGAGCCGATCGCCATTGAACAAATACACCTCAACCCCAGTCGGGGTCAGCCGGGCTAACTCGCCATTTTCCAGCGGCAGCACTGCCCGCGTGTAGGGAATCAGGGCGGGAGTATCTGAGGCGCAGAAAAATTCACCCTGCCCAAACCCAATCACTAAGGGAGCCTGCTGGCGGGCAATCACCAGTTCGTCGGGATAATCAGCCGAGATGACGGCGATCGCAAATGCCCCTTCCAGTTGATTAACCGACTGGCGCACCGCTTCTAGCAGCGGCGAAGGATAATTACCGGGCTGGCTTTTGACCATTTTCAGCCAGTCCGCAATCAGGTGCGGAATCACTTCTGTATCGGTGTCAGAGCGAAACTGATAGCCCTTCTGCTTCAGCTCTTCCCGCAGTTCTCGATAGTTTTCAATAATCCCGTTTTGAACCACGGCTAAGCGCCCGCTAGGATCGCGGTGGGGATGAGCGTTATATTCCTCTGGCTTGCCGTGGGTGGCCCAGCGGGTGTGACCAATCCCCAACTGAGCCGGAATGTGCAGGCGCTCTAACTTTTCTTGCAGATTAATCAGTTTGCCTTTCGCCCGCACACACTCCAGTTCGCCTTCCCAAACTGTCGCAATCCCAGCGGAATCATATCCCCGGTATTCCAGCTTTCGCAAGCCTTCCAGAAGAATGCCGCTGGCTGCCTGGGGGCCAATGTAGCCGACAATTCCGCACATACCGAAACTCCTGAGATGGTGTGTACTTAGAGCTGCTCTCAGACTGCATCAAGTCTTTACAGCGTTTCTTTACAGCGCTCAAATTCTCTGTAATTCAAGGTCGGCTCTTTAGCTGAGATTACTCTATATCTAATCGATTATGCACCCATCGCCAATGGGCAATGAGAAACGCGTCTCACAGGGCGCGTTTCTCATTGCTTGAGCTTGTGTTCTAGACCCTTTGCGGCTAAAACTTTAGCTGCTGTGACGGCGGGTAAAACTGGGCAGGTCAATTTGAGTCGGCGATCGCTTTAACTTGCGAGCTGAAGCCTCAGGCACGATCCGGGATGAGTGATCTGGATGGCTCAAATGGGCGGGGCGACCCGTCGGGGAAACGGTTGAGGTTGACCAGGGGCGAATCGGCGCTGTCGGGCGCGTCAGGCTAGAGGGGGGCGGAAACTCGGTCGGGTCATTGGGGCGAGGAATACAAATTTCTTGCGAACCTTGTCCATGAGAGGCATGGGCAAGTCCCATCCCTTTTTCTACGGCTGCCTTAAACTCTAGAGTCTGCTGCCGCTGTCGCTGCAAGCAGCCTCGCAGGTCTTGGCAAACGGACTCTAGGGTTTGCACCTGCTGCGACTGGCGATCGCTGTTGTGCCTAGATTCCTGAAGCTGCTGTTCTAAGTCGCCAATTTGGTGCTGAGTCCGCCGCAATTCGTTGGTCAAAGACTCGATTAAATGCTGTTGCCGCAGCACCCGCTCGCGATTTTCGGTTCGGACAACCGGCAGCGATTGGGGGGGAGGTAAAACCTGCGATCGCCCCTGCCAGCTAGGTTTGTTTGGCTGCAAGCGAACATTTTCATAGGCTTGCTCAATCGCATCTTTCGGGTTAGTAATTACAGCCAAACTTGATTTAGAAAACTTGTTAGATTCACTCATCAACCCACACCCAAAAATGAAGAAAATAATAGAGTATTGAGTAACCACAATACCTAATCTGACTTCCCGCTTCGCAGCAAATGCTATTCAGGTTTTGTCAATGCGATTTGTGGCTAAAATTGACATCAAACGACATCTCTAAGCAAAGCTAGAAGACATTGAATGGCTTGTAGCTCCCGATACAAATGAACCCTACCGTAGCAGAAATTAACATCTGCTAATATTTCTTGTTGGCTAATGTAATTTTAATTCATGAAAAAAGCAGACAATTAGTACAGTTGCAGATAATCAACAGATAATCAAGCAAAAAATGACCTGGTTGAGATGACTTAATATTTTTTTTGAAATTATGTCGCGTCTTGTCTTGATTGCTGGGTTTGAATCGTTTAATGCTGGGTTGTATCGTCAGGCAGCAGAATTAGCCCAAACCCGCTGCCCTGAGCTAGAAATCAGCGTTTTTAGCGATTGCTTAAAGACACTAACCTCGGCAGCCCAAAGACACTAACTTCGGCGGCCTAAAGACACTAACTTCGGCACCCAAATGACAGCAACCTCGGCGGGTCATTTTTGAGAAACTTCGGCAGGTA
>JAHHGS010000037.1 GCA_019359715.1 Aphanocapsa sp. GSE-SYN-MK-11-07L
CCAGCGTTATACTCAGACCAGTTGCGGATGCGGTATTGCTGTTTCATGCGTCCTAGTTTGGGTTTGGCGATTCAAACTTACCATGACACATCCCTTCCGCAACCCCTATTTATGCAACAACGCCATAGTTATGTCTAAAAATGTGTTGTCATTCCTGTGGCTGAATGACCATTCCAGCTTAGGTAAACGCCCACTGCCCAGCTATCTAATTCTTGTCAAACTAGCAAAATCTTGCGGTCAATTCTGATCATTTGTGGTGGAACGCAAAAATGAATCTAGCCAAAATTAGCTAATGTTGTTCAATGATTAGCAAAACGTTGCCACGACTCGCGTGTAAGCTGCCATTCGGTTTGGTGCCACCCTCGTTCATGCGTCCGGGCTGGAGGTGCGCCAATTTCGACAAATCCATATTGCTGTGCCAAACGAGTAACCCGCAGATTTGCGCTGACAGAAATACCTCGCATCTCCTTTAAACCCAGATCGCAGAACCCAAACTCAATCAAAGCGCTGGCAATCTCGATCGCATAACCATAGCGCCCCCAAAACTGAGGGGCTAATTCGATCCCTAGTTCCGCTAGATCAGCATCGAAATCTTGACGGCGTAATCCGCAACAGCCAACAAGATCCGGTAATTTTCGGCGATCGATCACAGCAAGCTGATAATTGCAGCGCGGATATTCGACTGCCCACTGACTAAAAAGGTGAAGAAGTTTGCGGGTATGGCTGGGTGCAACTTCTGCCAGTGTGCAAAATTCAGCGTACTTTGGATCGGCATGATAGGCGAAAAATGCCGGCTCATCTGCTTTGCAAAAATCTCGGAGCAGAAATCTCTTGGTCACAATCTCCATCTTTTGAACTTGTAAGACTTCAATGGACTAATTGAGAGGTTAGTGTATCAGTCTACGCCGCAACTAGCTCAATGATTTTGGCTTGGGCATTAGCGATCGACGCTGCTAATTTTTGACCACCAAATTCATCGTTTTCTACATGAATGAAGCTAATATCGATAATGCCCATAAAGGCAAACACTGTTTTAATGTATGGATCTTGATGATTCCACTTCTCGTTACGACCTCCAGAATCGTATCCACCATCACCACGAGCTGTAATTACAAACATTTTCTTGTGGTGGACAAGCGGTTTATAGGGCATTTCTGGGTCTTCAGGCTCAAATAACCATGTTCGCCCAACTCGAGCAATCTGGTCGATGTAAGCCTTGAATCCACTGGGGACGCTGAAGTTATACATTGGAACACCGATGACGTAAATATCAGCGGCCAAGAATTCATCCACAAGCTGATCGCTGAGGCGAATCGCTTCATGCAGTTCGGGCGTGTGTTGCTCCGGTGAGGAAAATGCAGCCGCAATCCAGAGTTCATCGACATGCGGAACGGGATTGCGACCAATATCTCGATAGGTAACAGTATCGCCCGGATGCGCTTGTTTCCATTGCATGACGAATTCTGTAGTCATCTGCCGAGAGTGCGATCGCTCTCCCCTTGGACTCGAATCAATCTGTAATAGGTGTGCCATACTTTCTCCTGAAAAATTACCCTTCCAACTTAAATGCTTGATCGCCTAAATCCATTGCGATCGATTCTGTCATGCCGCTTTTTTGTTGCAGAAGTTTCATTCTTTTCTGGCGACATATTGACTCCACGTTCTCGGCAGCCTGGCGGAACTTTTTTAACAAAGATGGCTGCGTCATGGGAGCCACACTGGGCAATGGTTCTAGAGGGATTACTTGAATCAGACTCTTCTTTCTGGGCAATCATTACACCTGAAATTTTAGAATCAGTCATCTGCTGATCTAAATTGGCGAAACTCGGATTAGCTGATAACAGAACAGTTGCCAATAATCCTAACTGAAGGGGTATTACTCTCATGATGGTTTCCTTCCTAAAATCGTGAATCGGTTGATGGAAATGCGATTGCCTACCGCGTAGGCTGGAGTTAAGGTGTAACAAACGTGTCATGGTTCCTCCTAATCAATCACCCTTCCAGCTTATGTAAACCAGCAACGGTCAACTATCTCATTCCTGCGTGACTATCACAATCTTGCGATTAATTTTTAAACCGATCAGCAGAAGTCATTCCCGTTGCATAGAATTAGAACTAGATGCATTGGGTTTGGATCATGAAAACGACCGCCACTCCGCAGCCTGCAACAACCTGCTTGCCCGCCTTGTCTAGCCAAGATCAAGGCTGGGAAAATATTCTGGTTGAGCAATTTCAACATCCATCGGGGGAATGCAAAACTCATTACAGCGATCAACATGCGATTTGTCTGTCGTTAGCTTCCCGTCCCGTGCGGTTTCTGCAAATCAAGGGGGGCAAAACTCACAGTAGTTTGTACGGGAAAGGTGATATTTCGATTACACCTGCACACATGCCGTTTTTTGCGCGTTGGGAGGGAGATGACCACTACTTGCAAATTCGCATTGCGTCTCAGTTCATCCAGAGCGTGGCCAAAGAAGCGCTTGAACTGAATCCCGACCAGCTTGAATTACTGCCTGAATTTCGGACTCGTGACCCACAAATCGAGGCGATCGCCATGCTGCTGCTGGCTGAACTCCAGCAGAAAAACCTAGGTAACAAGCTCTACATCGCATCGTTATCCAATGTCCTGGCAGTGCATTTACTCAGACAATATGCTACGACCAAATCAGACCTGCCAATTTACGAAGGCGGCTTGCCCGAACGTCAACTCCTGCAGGTCTTGGAATACATTCATGACTCACTCGCTCAAGAGATTAAGCTGGCAGACTTAGCAGCGTTGCTGGACATCAGTCAGTTTCATTTCAGCCATTTGTTTAAGCAGGCGATCGGGATTGCTCCCTATCAATATCTGCTCCAACAGCGAGTAGAACGAGCCAAGCAGTTATTGAAACAAACCGATCAGCCGATCATAGATATCGCCTTTCTGTGTGGCTTCAACAGTCATAGTCATCTCAGCAAACAGTTCCGGCAACTCACCGGCATGACCCCGACAGCTTTTAGAACCAGCTAAACTACACTTCGCCAATTTTTCAGCAGATACAGCGTTTAGCTATCCAAAATTATGAGTCAAAGAGGCTTTTAAAACAGGGGTTCTAGCAAAAGTTTGGCTAGAGCGAGGGCCTCGGTCGGGGTGGTGATTTTGCCTTCGGCTTGGGCCGATTCTAGTTGCTTTAAAAGTTGGCCAATTTTCGGGCCAGGATTGAGATGCAAATATTTGAGTAAATCCTTGCCTGTAATCAAGGTTTGAGGATGAGCGATCGCGTCGTCAGGGTTAAACCAAGCCGTGATCAAAGGAGCGATCGCCGCTAACCCAACTCCCTGGGCCAAACTCAAGACTGCCAGGGCAGGAAAAGCTTGGCCAGCCGTTTGAAACAAGAAAAACAACTCCCGCCGCGCCAGGTGAGTCAGTTTGGTCTCAGTGTCGATTTGAGACAGCAGCTTCAGTAAATTAACCACCAGCAAAATTTCTTGGCGACTGTATTTGAGATTTTGCAAAGTCTGAGCTGCTGCCTGTGAATCGTGTCCGAGCAGACAGGCTAGTTTGGCCATTGCCAGCAGCGTTCGCCGAGTCGCTTCGCCCCCGCGCAGGCGATCGCCCCAAATTCGGTTTAAGTCAACCTGGAGCGGCGGCCAGTGTTCAGCTAAGACAATCGCTGCCGTTTCCACCGC
Organism: Aphanocapsa sp. GSE-SYN-MK-11-07L; assembly: GCA_019359715.1. Classification (GTDB taxonomy): domain Bacteria; phylum Cyanobacteriota; class Cyanobacteriia; order Thermosynechococcales; family Thermosynechococcaceae; genus JAHHGS01. The sequence continues at coordinate 3,670 of JAHHGS010000037.1, forward strand.
CGCTAACTGAGCCAAATTGGTCGCAGTCACCCTCGGCAACCAGTCTTGCAGGAGTCCATCGCAAATTGCCGCTTGCAACATCGGCGTGCCGCCATGGGTGCTGAGCAGGTATCCCAACTCGACTCGCACCCGTTCGGCGGCGACCTGCTTGAGGCGGGGAGCTAACTGCCGAATCTGCCGTTGGGTGGCTGGCTCTAGCTCAAAGCCGAGTTGGGCAGCTTGGCGATAGGCCCGCAGCAGGCGCAGCGGGTCTTCAGCCAGGTTAGCGGGTGAGACCATCCGCAGGACGCCTTGCTTTAAGTCAGCGCAGCCATGCAGAGGGTCAAATAATTCTTGGGTATGGGGTTCGTAGGCGATCGCGTTCACTGTAAAGTCTCGCCGCTCTAGGTCAGTGGTTAGGGTTGGGCCAACTTGGAGCGCAAAGTCAGCGGTGGCCTGCTCAAAAACGACTCTGGCGATTTGGCGCTCCGCATCTAGCAGCACAAACCCGGCTCGATAGTGATTGGCGATCGCCCTGGCTGTTTCGACTGCATTCGCAGGTAAAACAAAATCTAAGTCTGTCAAAGCGGCATTGTATCCCCGCAGAGCATCTCGGACACCGCCCCCGACTAAATAGGCAGGTTGCGGCAGCCAGCCCAGACTAAAGGGCCAGGTTTGAGGCGAAAGAGAATCAACCATTAGACAGCAGTTGTTGACCAGTCATGGCTTGGCGGAGGTGCTGACGCACATTCATTAAGGTTTTACCCAATTGATTTTGCCCCCGACCATCCGGGCCACAGCCCCAGTAAGCATCGACAGGGGAGTCTTCAATGATTAACTGATCGCCAGTGGACAGCAAAACGGTCTGAATATCAGTGTGGGTTTGAAATTTAGTCAACACCGCCGTGTACATGATTTGAGTTTTGACCTGTTCCCAATCAGGGCGGATTTGATGGACAGGACTGCGCCCCAAAGCGGCCGCTTCGATTGGCGTAGCCGCTTCCTGAATCAAACAGCAGAGATGGCGATCGCAAGTGCCAGCAAACTTTTGGGCTTGGTAATAGTGTTCAGCCGTCATCCACGTTTGTCCCTGCAACTGGAAACCGTAGGGAGAAAAGTTAGAAAAACAGCCGTAGGGTTCATCTACTTTGTAGAAAAAGATTGCCATTCCGTCAGAAGTCGGCCACACTGCACTCTTAACTATAATGCCAGCAAATCAGGGGGAGATTGATGGGGAAAGGCAGAAGGCAAGTGCTTATCCTCTCCGCTCATCTCGTATCACTCATTTCAAACTTCTGCTTTTCTGCCTTTCAGCTCTTGCACTCAGCCCGATCAGCCAATTCTTGTGAAGTCAGAACATCAGCAGTCTGCCCATCATGGCAGGAGTAGAGGATTTGCCGAGAGGCTAGCTCTAGGTCTGGGTTAAGCCAAACGATCGCGACTTCAGTCACAACTGCGGCCTTTAGAGCAACCAGCAAAAAATTGCGGCAGTCTCCGTCTGGAGTGCTTAGAATTCGAGGCACACTGGCAGCATTTAAGTAAACGGTTGAGCCAATTTGCTTAATGGCGGTGCGGAGTCGCGATCGGGTGTGGCGGAGGCGATGATGCATGTGCCCAAACGTGACCAACGGAATCTGTTTTCCCAGGTCTTTAATATTGGCGATCGCCGCTTCCAAGTCAGGATCGCCGTAGTCGCCTCCCAAGGGCTGCCAGTCTCGACCGCAGGGATCTTCTGGGCGATCGCCCAGCCCAGTCGGGCCGTTATGAGAGAGCACAATGACTGTATCAGAAGCAGTTTGTTGCCCAGCCGCCACAATTTGGGCCGTCGATTCAGCAAAACTGCTCACTCCAAATCGCTGTTGGTAGAATTCAGCGTATTTCCACTCTGGCCCCCCCCAGCTAAACGGGCGACCGCCGACGACTGAAAGATTTAACTCTAAAAAATCACGGTTACGGTAGCCAATGTGGGCTTCAGCCATTAAATCTAGCTGCTGCTGCACCCAGTCTTCTTGCTGGCGATCGTAGGGGCATTGCTGACGCCCCCAGGGGGTAGCAGTATACCAAGCATCATGGTTGCCAAAGGCAGCAGCAAATGGCAGATTTAAGCTGGCGATTTCTGCCACAATCGGCACCGCCTCATTGCCAAAATCTCCCACAAACAAGGCTAAATCTACGCCCAAATGCTTGAGCGCTCGTGCATCCGCTGGCTGCCATAGGTCATGCACATCACCAATGACGGCGATCGTTAATGGGCGATCGATGGGTAGACCAAGAGACATAGCGGTGCTGAAGCTTTTTTTCTAGTTTAGGGCAGTCAGCGATCGCTCTTATCTCCTACCACGTTGGCTGATCAAACCAAGAGCCTTGGGAATTCTGACCGGAGCAGCGTCAAGTAGGGTAGTAATAGTAGATCCTTTTCGATCAGGTGCTGCCATGAGTGACACTCTCTATCACATTGGGTTTGGTCGATCGGACTTGGGCGTTCAGCCGCCTACTTTGGCTTTGCTCTCTGGTGATCCAGGGCGGGCAAAATACATTTGCGATCGCTACCTCTCTGACTCAGTCATGCTGTCAGAGCATCGAGGGCTAAATTCCTATTTGGGCAAACTGGCGAACGGGCAACCCATTCTCTCCGCCACCAGCGGCATGGGCGCACCTTCCTTGAGCATTGTGGTGAACGAATTGTTTCAGGTTGGGATTCGTCAAATCATTCGGGTCGGCACCTGCGGCGCAATTCAGCCCCATGTTCATGTCGGAGAGGTGGTGATTTCCAGCGGGGCCCTGTGTCGGCAAGGAGCCGCCAACGACATTGCCCCGATCGCCTATCCAGCCGTAGCCGACCCGTTTTTGACCGTTGCCTTGGCCAAGGCGGCTGAGGATCTGGGCATTCCGGCTCACGTTGGAATTACAGCCTCGGTCGATACCTTTTATGAAGGGCAAGAGCGCAAGGATGCCGCCAACCCCCATTTGCTCCGAAAGCTGCAAGGGATTACAGAGGAATACCGCCGCTTGCGGATTCTCAACTACGAAATGGAGTGCGGCACTCTATTTAAAAAAGCCAGTGTGTATGGCTTTACCGCCGCCTGCATTTGTGGTGTGGTAGCTCAGCGTACGATCACGGAAGCAATTGTCAGTGACCCCAGCCTGGCTGTAGAGAATGCGATTTGGGTAGCAATCCAAGCTGCCCAAGCTGAAGGCGGAGGGCACTCTTAACCCGTTTATAATGAGTAAAGCGCTGCTGAGCGGTCTGCTTGCCCTCTTGTTGGTTTAAAGTTTGGATAATGTGTTTAAAGCTGCTTCCCGACCGATTGTGATTGGGGTTTCTGGGGCCTCAGGCTTAATCTACGCTGTCCGGGCCCTTAAGTTTCTACTGCGAGCAAATTACACGGTTGACTTGGTTGCTTCTAAGGCTAGCTATCAGGTTTGGCAGGCTGAGCAAGCCGTGCGGATGCCAACTGAGCTATCCAAACAGGTTGAGTTTTGGCGATCGCAATCCGATGAATATGGCGGAGAGCTGATTTGTCATGCTGCCACCAACGTCGGGGCCAGCATTGCTAGCGGCTCTTACCGCACCCTCGGCATGGTGGTGATTCCGTGCAGCATGAGTACCGTTGGCAAGCTGGCCGCTGGGCTGAGTTCTGACTTGCTAGAACGAGCCGCAGACGTGCAGCTCAAAGAGGGGCGTCCGCTCGTGCTTGTGCCACGGGAAACTCCGTTTAGCCTGATTCATTTGCGAAATTTGACGGCACTGGCTGAGGCAGGGGCTAGAATTGTCCCTGCTATCCCAGCCTGGTATCACAACCCCCAAACGATTGAAGATTTGGTGGATTTTGTGGTCGCCCGCGCCCTCGATCAGCTTCAGATTGACTGTGTTCCCCTCAACCGTTGGCAAGGTCACGGGTAAGCGCCATGTCAGCAATTCGCTTGGGTTTACTTTTGGCAATTGTGCTAGGGCTAGCAGGGTTGACCCTCCAGAACCTAAGCCCCCCGCTATCGCTGGTGTTTTTGGGCTGGCGATCGCCGCCGTTAGCGCTAGGGTACTTAATCTTAGGCAGCATGGGCGCAGGGATTGCAACTGGGCTATTGCTCTTGGGCATCCTCCGCTTCTTGAGCTTTTTAACCTGGCGGCATCAGTCACCCCGCCCACAGCCGCAAGCTGCTGCTGCAACGCCAGAATCAAACTCAGACTGGGATTGGGACGACCGCCCACCTGAGCGCCCTAGTCCGCCACCCCCCGTAGACCGGCCCGTTGATCAAGCCAACTATCTGCGGGAGGACTGGAGCTATGAAGTTGACCAAAAACCCAAAAGTGGCGGACAGTCTGGATCTGCTTATTCCTACAGCTATCGAGATCCTGATAAATCTGGCGTCGGCAAGCGAGAGTCAGTTTATGATGCCGACTATCGGGTCATTGTGCCACCGCCTGCCTCTTCAGACGACGACGATTTTGATTTTGACGATGAGGAGTTCAAATGACCCCTCTCACTGAGGAACTTAAAGGAGTCAACCTCTATCTCATTGGCATGATGGGCGCTGGCAAAACCAGTACCGGCAAGCTTTTGGCTCAGTCCCTTGGCTACCGTTTTTTTGATACAGATGCCCTGATTGAGCAAGTGGCAGGGCAATCAATTAACGAAATGTTTGCTGAGATGGGCGAGTCAGAGTTTCGCCGCTGGGAAACCCAAGTTCTGGCAGAACTTTCTGCCTACAAAAATCTCGCGATCGCAACTGGGGGCGGTATTGTTGTCAACCCCATGAATTGGAGCTATCTGCACCACGGGCTAGTCATTTGGCTGGATGCGCCGATTCAGCTTTTGACGCAGCGTCTAGAGCAAGCGCAAAACCGTCCGCTCTTGCAGGTTGTCGATCGTCAACAGCAGCTCACTCATTTGTTTGACCAACGGCAGAAGCTCTATGCCCAGGCAGATATCAAAGTAACGATCACGGCTGATCAGACCCGCTCACAAGCGGCAGAGAGTATTTTAGAGGCGATCGCTGATACCCTTAAGTCTCAACAGTTGCCTAGCCCTCCTTCTGTTCATTAACTTTTTAGCAGTGTTTGTATAGCCGCCGTCATAGCTTCTTCGTTTGCCTAGAAAGTAAGTCGAAACAGACCTCATAGTAAATAGAAGGCTCAACTGTAAGCGTTTATGGACACAACTGGACTCGAACCAGTGACCCCCACGATGTCAACGTGGTTATCTGTGCTTGCCAATAAACAGTTTCAAAGGCTGATTTTCAAAATTGATCTCAAATTTGATCTTAAAAGATGCCTGAGCGAACCAATTGCTAGAGAAATTTAATATGGTTTCGTATCTCTTCAGGGGCAAAAATTTGCTGAATCAGCACTAGCCCTCCAATCATTGTGAAACCGCAGCGGGTCACTCACCCCGCAACTCCCGCAGTTTCGCCTGGAGTAAGGAAGGGTGCTGCTGCTGTAAAGCTGCTACAAACTCTTCATCTTCTTTGGACTGGCGATCGATTTCGTCCCGGTGATCATAATAGAAAGAAATTGCAGCATAAACAGCAGCCAAAGGTAAGTCATAGGTGCTGGCAATTTCCTCTGGAGAATAGCCCAGCTTGAGATACCAAGCCGCAAGATCAGCGACTGTAATTCGCCTGCCCGTGAGGCGGGGCTTTCCTCCCCTCACTTCTGGCGTGGACTCAATGTGGCGATTTAGAGTTACTTCCAATGTCATGTCCCTCACCTCCTTTCTTCAACAGCCTCACTCCTCATTAATAGCTTGAAATAGCTCACTGTCTCTCAAGAGCCATTGCACTATTTATAGTGGATCAGTAGATCAATGGATCAGCACTTTGAAAGAGTGGATCGCAGATAGCGGTAGGGTTATCTTATCAGTCTAGGTTTGAGGCTGCGGATTGATTGACCTGTTCAACTAGCTCCTCAAATACAGGATCACCAAAACTCATTAATCGGACTGAGGGGTGTTGATCAAAAACCTCTGGGTAAAAGGTCACATCGTAGGCTTGCCGCTGGTAGGTCAGCTTCCAGAGCTGCCCGCCCACAGCATCAAACTGTGCCCCGCAGCTTTTTACAAGGACAGAGGTGGTCAGCAATTGCTCAATCTCCTCAGAAGTAAATGGCGCGGGTGGAAGCGGGTTTTGAATCTCTGCCAAATCCGCTTCTACATCCATTGCAATCATCTCGTCTAGGGCTGGACGCAGAGGTGGGGCATCGAGATTATGGTCAAATTCAGATAACAGCACATCTTCTTCATGGGGATCTGCGCTCATGACCGCTCGCTCAATGAAGGTTGGCACCTTGGCTAAAATGGGCTGAAGATTGCCGACCACGGTGGCAAAGGCATTAATGCGATCGCGCAGCTTTTTGTAGACCTTGGCCTCTACTGTTCCGTCATAGTAGAAGTTATGAATTCTGACGGTAGAAAAATGCTGCCCAATTCGGTCAATCCTGCCGATGCGTTGCTCCACTCGCATTGGATTCCAGGGTAAGTCATAGTTGATCAAGATGCCGCAGGTTTGCAGGTTTAGCCCTTCGCTGGCTGACTCTGTACAGAGCAGTATTTTGATCTCACCGTCTCGAAACCGTCGCTTGATCGCTTCTTTGGGAATCACCTCCCACCTTCCAAGCTTAAATTCTTCTCCACCCCGCCCTGAGTAGCAGGCAACCTGAGAGCCGTACATCTCGAACAGCTCTCCGCGCAGGTAGTCCATTGTGTCGGTATACTGGGTGAAAATAATTACGCTTTCTCGCTGGCTGAGTTCCTGGCGGAGGGTGGTCATCAACTGAGAAAACTTGGTGTCTTCCCCGGTGTTGTCGAACTGGCGCAGTAAGTCTTGGAGATATTCAATTTCCTTGGGGTCAATCGGCTCTAGATAGGACTCTAGCCCCTCAATCACAGCATCCTCGGCATCGTCTAGGTCTGCTAAGTCATCGCTGCCAATCCCGCTGCCCTGTTGGGTTGACAGCGACTCCAAACGTCGTTGCAGAGAGCATTGAACCGCATAGAAAGAACTGGTCAATCGCTTCCGGTACAAGGTCATCAGAAAGCCGAGGGCTTTGCGATTTTCCTTCTGAGCCAAGCGATAGAAGTGACGCACGTAGTCACTGACGGCAACATAGAGCGGGACTTCCCGGCTGGCTTCGAGGGTGATCGCATTATCTTGGACAACTCTAGTGGGGACATCTCGCGCTAGCAACCCTCGCTGAAAGTATTGCCGCAGCGTATCGCGAGTGTGCCGAAACATCAGGTCTTTCAGCGGCGTGTTAACCGTCAGGTATTGTCGAGAGGCATTAATAAAGGAGGCATCTTCGAGAAGCTGGCGATGGTTAATGACCTTTACGCCTTGGTTCCAGACATCCTCTAAACGGTAAGACAGCATTCGGTCAGTCTTTTCCAGAAATCGTTGCAAGCGCTGACAGGGCTGACCACCCCGGCGAAAGTAGTCAGATGCCATGAGTTGCCAGAAGTCCAAACTGCCGCGATCGGGCGGTTCGGTTAGGGAAGCAAAGTAGTCACAGAATTGATCGCCGTAGCTCCAGTGCCCTTGTAGCCTCAAGAGATTCAGCAGGTCAAACACCTCAATGGTGTCAATTTGCATTGGGGTAGCAGATAGCAGCAGCAGTGACTGGGTACTGGCTTTAAGTTTGGTCATCAACTCTAGAAGGCGGTTGGGCGTTTCTTTGCGCTCTTGGGGGCTTTTGCGACGGGCGTGATGTGCTTCATCCAGAATCACTAAATCCCACGGGTTAGCTTCCAGGAGTTCCTGCATTCGTTCTTGACGGCGGATCAGATGACTGGAAGCCAGAATCAAGTTTTGGCTATTCCAGGGATTAGCGGTCAGGAGGGCAGAGTTTTTGTCGGGGTCTTTGAGTTCCCCCTGGCTGTAGCTCCAGAAGTGGAGGTTAAATTTTTCCCGCATTTCTTCCTGCCACTGGGTTTGAACGCTGGCAGGCACCAGCACCAACACCCGCTTGACCTGCTGGGACAACAGCAGGTAGCGTAACACCAACCCAGTTTCAATGGTTTTACCCAGGCCAACTTCATCGGCTATCAAGGCATTGCGGGGAAATGCCTTAGCAAATTGCCGCAGAATTTTTTGCTGGTGGGGCCAGGGGTTGACGGGAATGGACTCCACCGTGTAGGCAAGGCAGCCAGGGTGTTGAGGCAAGCTAGCAAGCTGTTTGAACCTCTGCCGTTCTTGCTCTAAGACCTGCGGGTCGATCGCTGGTGCTTCTGCGGCAATAATTTCTGGCTGTTGCGGAATTGGTAGGTTAGGCGAGACGGGGCGTTGGTCAAACTCGGTTTGGGGCTGCCAGTCTGGTTTACTGCTAGGCAGATACCGGAGCAGTTTTTTCTGCACCGCCTCTGGGACTTCAAACACCTTGACGTTGGTCATCTGATCTTGCCACAGTTTGGCGAAGCGATCGCCTTCCAGTTGCACCCGCTCTAGGTCTCGCCCACCCTCCCAACTCTGATAAACATGAAAAGATTCGACGTTGCCCTCCCAGCCGCCAATCGATTCATTATTAGAGCCGCTGAAGGCAAGCTGATCGCCCTGGGCATCGGTGATAATGCCCACTTTTTCATGAAAGATGCGATTGGGTTCTAGCAGCCGATCGCTCTGTTCTGGATGGCCATCCGGTTTGAGCGGAACGGCGATCCGAATGTCCAGGTATTGGTTGGCAATCAGCCAGCTTAAAATCTGGAAGTGTTTGAGCTGAGCAAAGTTTTGGGGTGGCTGGAGGTGGGCATCTAGGCGATCGCCGAGTGCTGCCCGCAGATCATAGCCCTGCTGGATTGCTTGCAAATCTTGGGGGCTGAACTGACAGCCCATAATCAGGCGAATGTTGCCCTGGTTGTGCAGCATTGCCCCTAGCCCACGGGCAACTTTGCTGAGAATGGCACTGTTGAAGAAGCCGGATTTGCGATCGTACCGGACAGCGCATTCTAAGGCTGGGATGTAGAAATCAGCCACGGGATTGTTTTCGTCGCTGGAGTAGCTGATGCGCCAGGGGCGGTTGCGAAGGCTGTTAGGTGACATTGGTAAGCTCAAGCTGCGCCTCCAGTTTGAGCTTTCAGCTTGATGTGCAACTCTTTGACGGTTGGGCTTTTGTCGTGAGGGGTTTCTCGTACTTCAAATATTTCTGTTGCTCGAATCAGATCTCCCAATTTTTTATAACCGTAGTTTCTGGAGTCAAAAGAGGGGGAGAGTTTGTTCAGTTGTGCGCCAAAGACACCCAGGTTTGCCCACCCATCTTCTCCAGCGATCGCTTCATAAGCATTTTTCAGAAGCTTAAGTAACTGCTTATCTACTTTCTGTTTGTTTGATGTCTTTGTTGAATCTAGTAAAGCCCCTTTACTAGACTGAGATTGAGTTGTAGTGTTTGGCTGCTCTAAAATCTCAACATAGATGAACTTGTCACAAGCACTTACAAAGGCTTCAGGAGTATCCTGTTTGCCAAAAGCATAGACAACTAGCCCAGCCTCTCTAATTCGACTAGCTAAACGAGTGAAGTCACTATCACTAGAAACGATACAAAATCCATCGAAGTTGCCTGTATAGAGCAAATCCATTGCATCAATAATCAGGGCACTGTCTGTCGAGTTTTTGCGCGTGGTGTACTTAAATTGCTGAATGGGTTGAATTGCAAATTTATGAAGTTTTGGCTTCCATGCATTAGAGTTTTGATCCGTCCAGTCACTATAAATGCGTTTGACGTGGGCAACTCCATAGATAGCAATTTCTTGAAGCAGAGGTTCTATAAGATTAGGATTTGCATTATCTGCGTCAATCAGAACTGCAAGCCGGGCTGAACTGGACTGAACCTCTCCCTGCATATCATTACCTCTAAGAAGAAATAAAGCGATCGCCTTGAAGTGCGGTCAAGAGTCCCATGTATCCCGCTCCTGACGGATAAATTGATCAACTTCTTCAGGTGTCAAAAAGCTACCTTTGGCTGCCCCAATAAAACTGGTCAAAGTTCTTGATTGTTCAATCTCTGGCTCTAATAAAACGATGACTTCAACAATTGCCCCTTCTGGCAAATCAGGAGATTGGAGTTCAACAACTCCTCCTGTTTGTACAATCACCTTTTGGCGAATTCCATTTAGCATCAGCTTTACTCCTCGAACTGAGCAAAATTCAAGCTTTGCTGCCCACTCCCTAACTCTAGTTCGGGCTGGACGTAGATGACTTTGGCTTTGATCTCGTCCATGGCCAGCCACAGGTCAGCTAGGGCTTTTTCTTCGGGGATGCGTTTGCGTTCATCACCGATGCGGGGGATGACCTTGAGGGCGACTTCCCACGATCGCATAAACAGGTCATTGCTCAACAGCCCGGTGGATTTGAGGAAGCGGCGGACGGGTTCGATCGCCTGTTCTTCTAGGTAGAGGGTGATGATGGCGTGGAGGGCATCAATCAGGTAACGGGCGGAAAACTCTTCTTCTACCAGGGAAAAGGCGCGTTTTTTGTGGCGCTGTTGGGGGGTGAGGAATTTGCAGGTGCCGCTGGTGGAGTCGAGCAGTTTATAGGTTTTTGCCAGGTCTGCAACGTTGAAGCCGCCAACGGCCAGGGCCAACTGACGGGCATCATCAAAGGGGAATTCGCTGGCCCGGAAGGCATCCCAGGCCAGCATGTACCAGGTGGTGAGGGGGTCAAAGCCTTGGGTGTCGGTTTGGGCAAGTTTGTAGAAGCGATAGTTGGCGATCGCCCGCCTGGCTTCGGCAAAAGCTTCTTCGGGGCGGACTTCGTTGCCAGCGGAGTCGAGGATCGGGTAGTTGCGGGAAAAGACGTTGAGGGCGGGCCCGAAGGCACTCAGGTAAAGGTCAATGCCCGTGATGTCGTTGGCTTCAAATTCGGGGGCGCGCTGTTCGACCAAGTTGGCGACATCAGGGCGGAGGTCATCCCACCAGGCTTGTCCAGCGTTGGGGTCGCGTTTGCGGCAGACGAGCAGGACGGTGCTGGAGACGGAGTTTTTCTGAGCCTGGTGCAGGTTTTGGGGGTTTTCGGTGCTGACTGCCCAGGATGCGGTGATTTCAAACCCAGCATCAATCAGGGATTTGGCCAGGACATCCCAGGCACCGGAGTCTTTGTGGTTGAACTGGACGGTCATCACGCCATCGTCACGCAGGACTCGATAGTATTCGGCAAAGGCAAGTGCCATTTTTGCTTCGTAGTCCTGGTTAGCGAGAACTTCGGGACTGATGCCCATGTTGCGGAAGCGGGAGGGATTAGCGACGGCTTCGCGATCTTTGTCCGTGAGGTCTGAGGTGAAGAGATCGGGGAAGATGTCGCCTAATATTCGCTTTTGCCAAATGTAGAAAAAGTCTGCTATTTCCGCATATAAGATTGTTCCGTAGTAAGGAGGATCAGTAACAACTGCATCAACGGAGTTATCAACAATATGAATCAAGGTATCTGCTGAAGCAGAATTTATTTGAACAAATTTTGAATCGTTTAGGCTTAATCCTGGTATAACGTTTCTACTCAATCCTGTTCCAATTAAGTGGCACAAGTCCGCATAGTTAGAAGAGAAATCTTCAGCGCAAGACTTCCAAAGCTCTCCTGCCCCATTTGTTTCTGGATAGTTCCAGAACAGATGGGAGCATCCCAGTTTTGCGTTAAGCATTTATGCTTAGCCACCCTATTTACTGAGGTGCGGTTGAGAAGTATCCATTGAGGTAGGCACACCGATGCTTGAGCAGTTGAGGAACATTCTTCGCTTG
>JAHHGS010000038.1 GCA_019359715.1 Aphanocapsa sp. GSE-SYN-MK-11-07L
ATCACCCACTTGCGTCAGTAGGCTTTGTACAATGGCTTCCATGGCTATCCGTCTGGTGTTTATTTTTGACAATATGCACCCTATCCGATGGATAGCTTTCTTGTCAAAATCTGTCCGGACTATTGTTGAATCACACTGGCAATATTTTTAGCTACGACGGCGATCGCTACTGGACAACCGACGGTCAGGGCAATGGTTTTTTTGACCCGCGCTGGGATGATAAACCCTACAAAGTCAAGGGTTTTAACGATGCCAGCGGCCAGCCAACAATTGCATTTAGAGCGACTGACCCCAGCAGCGATCCGGCCACCTGGCCCGACCCAGACGCAGCCGTTTGGCCGGTTGAGTTTCAAGACCCGGCCCTGTATACCCAAAAAGGCCGGATCAATAGTTGGGACAACGATCCAGAGTATCTAGACGGCGACTTTTTTGACCTCAAAGATGTTCATCATGGTCAAGGCGATCCCGACAACTATGTGCCAGCGGCGGCGCTCAACTATTTGTGCCAGGTTTATCAGTATTGGATTGCTTTTGCTGATCTAGACGGGTTTCGGATTGATACGGTCAAACACATGGATTTAGGCGCAACTCGCTTTTTCGCCTCCATGATCCATGAATTTGCCCAGAGCCTCGGCAAAGAAAACTTTTATTTAATTGGGGAAATTACTGGCGGTCGCTCCAGAGCCTTCCAAACCCTGGAAGTAACGGGCTTAAATGCCGCCCTCGGCATTGATGAGATTCCCGAAAAATTAGAGTATTTAGTCAAAGGCTACCGCAATCCAGCCGACTACTTTAGCCTGTTTCGCAACTCGCTGCTGGTCAATAAAGACTCCCACATTTGGTTCAAAGATAAGGTCGTGACCATGTTCGATGACCACGATCAGGTGCGGAAAGGTCAAAACAAAGCTCGGTTTTGCGCTGATCCCCAGGCTGAAAAAGTGGTCTTGAACGCGCTAGCCCTAAATGCAATGACGCTGGGCATTCCCTGTATTTACTACGGCAGCGAACAGTGCTTTAACGGGGGCGGGGATGGCGATGGTGCCGATCGCTATTTACGAGAAGCCATGTTTGGCGGCGAGTTTGGCCCCTTCGGCAGCCGAGAAAGGCACTGTTTTGATGAAACCAATCCGGTCTATCAAGAATTGGCCAAGGTGTTGGCGATCCGACAGCAAAATATTGTCCTCCGCCGGGGTCGCCAGTATCTGCGGGCCATTTCTGCCCCGACCGACGGGGTGAATTTTGGCTGGCCGACCCTGCAAGGCGATCAGATCCGCTCTGTGGTGGCTTGGTCACGGGTGTTTAGCAGCCAAGAAGTGCTGTTGGCGATTAACACCGACTACGATCAGCCCAGAACCGCCTGGGTGACAATTGATGCTAGCTTGCATCAGCCTGAAGAGGGGCTGACCTGCATTTATTCGACGGATAGCGCCCAGATCGGTCAAGCGAGCACCGTCGAAGCCAGAAACGGTCAAGCTGTTTTGCTGACGGTTCCAGCGGCCGGCTTCGTAATCTACCAGTAATCGCCGCCCTAAAGCCAGACCGCAATCAGGGTAGACTGGAGGGTAGATGATTCTAAATTTTGAACCGCTGTGTCTCTGACTGCTGCTAAAACTGTCCACAACGCCTGGCCAGGATTAATCGAAGCCTATCGTCCTTTCTTGCCAGTCAGTGCAACAACTCCGGTCGTTACCCTGCACGAAGGCAACACGCCTTTAATTCCAGTGCCGGCGATCGCGGCTGAAATTGGTCGCCAGGTGCAGGTGTTTGTTAAGTACGACGGACTCAACCCGACCGGCAGCTTCAAAGATCGCGGTATGACGATGGCGATTTCCAAGGCCAAAGAAGCGGGAGCCAAGGCCGTGATTTGCGCCAGCACCGGCAACACTTCGGCCGCCGCGGCGGCCTACGCTCGTCGGGGCGGGTTGCGGGCGTTTGTGCTGATCCCAGAAGGCTACGTTGCTTTGGGTAAGTTGGCCCAAGCGCTGGTTTATGGCGCAGAAGTCATGGCAATCAAAGGCAATTTTGACCAAGCTCTAGAGATTGTCCGCCAGATGTCTGAGACTTATCCAGTCACTCTGGTCAATTCGGTCAATCCCTATCGGTTAGAAGGACAAAAAACCTCGGCCTTTGAAATTGTCGATGCTTTGGGCAACGCCCCTGACTGGCTGTGCATCCCGATGGGCAATGCCGGTAACATCACGGCCTACTGGATGGGCTTTTGCCAGTACCATGAGCAAGACCGCTGCGATCGCCTACCGCGAATGATGGGCTTTCAGGCGGCAGGGGCAGCTCCAATCGTGGCTGGGCATATCTTTCCACAACCGGAAACCCTGGCAACGGCAATTCGGATTGGCAACCCGGCCAACTGGGAGCGGGCGATCGCGGTCAAAGATGCTAGCCAAGGTCAATTTCACGCCGTTACCGATGCTGAAATTCTAGCCGCCTACCGAATGTTGGCCAGCCAAGAAGGAATTTTTTGCGAGCCGGCCAGCGCTGCTTCCGTGGCGGGGTTACTCAAAGTCAAAGAGCAAGTCCCAACCGGCGCAACGATTGTTTGCGTCCTGACCGGGAACGGCTTAAAAGACCCTGAAATTGCCATGCAGCAACAGGGAGGGCAGTTTCACCAAGGCATCCTACCCGAACTAGAAACAGTCGCCAAAGTCATGGGTTTCTAGCCAGATCAGGGGTTCTTGGCTTATTTAAGTGCTTGCTAGCGAAAAAACTCAGCGACGCTACAGCAAAACTCTGGCAGCAGCGGAGAAGTCAGGCTATCGGTTGCAAACAGGGTTGCTACCAGATGTAACAGTGCGTTTTGACGACGGTAAACTTCCAGTTGCTGAAGCCGCCAATCGAGAATCCAATATTCCTGGACGCCTCGTTCTGCGTAAAGTTTGAGTTTGGTTTCACGGTCACGGCGTTCGTTCTGCGTCCCTGGTGAAAGGACTTCCACAATCAGTTCAGGCGCGATTGTGAAATGACCTTCTTCATCGACTCCGACCGCCAATCGTTCGGAGCTGATCCACACGACATCAGGAATCACATTATCGGCATCATCAAAAATAACGCCCGGCGTTGCTACTGTTTCCCCGCACTGACTTGCTTCTGACCAAGTATCTAGAATTCTTGATGCTTTAACAATTACTTTTTGGTGTTTCCAGTGCGGGGCGCGAGTCATCAGCAACTGTCCATCAATAATTTCGTAGCGATTGCTGCTTTCCGGCAACAGCTTCAGATCTTCAGTCGTCCAATAAACGCGATCGGTGGTGGATGTCATAGTAAGACTGGAATCCAATGGGCAGTGCCTCTATCGTAAGCGATCGCTTAGCCGCTAAAGTGATGCGGGTTTAGACTGACGCTTGCGCCGTCGCGAGAAGACATCGATCGCATCTCCGAGCGCATTTGTGAGGCTGTGTCGGGTTTTGGCGTGGCTAGCTTGCTCGGCCTGCAAGCCCTGTCGGAGCCGCTCTTGCTCAGTTAGGGCTGTTAAAAGCAGTGCTTGTAAGGCAATTGAATCAGTCTCGGCTGCCACTTGTGTCTGTAAGGACGCTAGGACTGTCGGGTCAAGAGTGGCGGTTGCCAAGGGCTGGAGTTGCGTCTTTAAATTGGCGATCGCTTGCTCAGCTTGTTCCGACTCAGATCGACGCTGTTGGGCTTCCATTTCGTAGCGTTGACGCCAATTACTCGCTTCCCAGCGCGCCTGATCTCGCTGTTGCCGGACGTTGATTAACTCTTGCTGGAGTTGTTCAACCGTTAGCAAAGCTGGAGCCAACAAGGGCTGGAGTCCAGAATCCGTCACAGTGCTAGTCACAAAAACCTCCAGATTCAGATTGATGCATTCAATCTTTCTTTAATAATCAGATAACTGAATAATTATTTTTCTGGCAGATGAACAAAAAGCACCTGCCAAAACCAACAGGTTTGGAACATAACCCAGAAGTAGTCTGCCACATTCAACCGTCAGTGAGAAGACAAAAATGCTAACTTCTGGTTTTTCCAGCGTCAGGAATCGATCTAAATCGGTATGATTCCTATAGAGATAAAGTCAAAAATAGTCTTTTGTCTATGAACTTGCGCTTTTCTGAGCAGCGGATGCACGGGGTGCGATGGCTGCTAACAATTGGCTGGCTAAGCATTATTGCGTCACTGTTTTACGACCCCTGGACAAGTCAGTTTACTGAGCCAGACCATGCCTGGAGTCCCCTCCGGTTGCCCAATACCTGCGTTCAAGTGCAGGGGATCTGCCTCTCGGAGCAACCCTATCCCCTCGGTACGACCTTGTTTTGGGGCGCGATCGTTCCTTCGTCCATCTTCATTTTGCTGGTGTTTGGACATGAGGTCTGGCGTCGAATTTGCCCGCTGTCGTTTTTGTCGCAAATTCCCCGCGCCTTGGGCTGGCAGCGGCAGTTCAAGCGCGAAAACGCCAAGACGGGCAAGGTGCGCTATGAGTTAGCCAAGGTCAGTCCCGAATCCTGGCTGGGGCGCAATTACCCCCAGATCCAGTTTGGTTGGCTGTTTGCCGGACTGTGCGGGCGAATTTTATTTTTTAATGCCGATCGCCTGGTGCTGGCCGGGTGGCTGCTGTTCACAATTGCAGCGGCGATCGGCGTTGGCTACTTCTATGGCGGTAAATCCTGGTGCAATTACTTTTGCCCAATGGCGCCCGTCCAGAAAATCTATAGTGAGCCGGGCGGCTTATTTGGCAGCAAAGCCCACACCAGCGACCAAATTATTACCCAATCAATGTGCCGCACCGTGCTGCCCGATCGCAAAGAGCAGAGTGCCTGTGTCGCCTGTCAAAACCCGTGCATTGATATTGACTCTGAACGCGCCTACTGGGATGGGCTAACTCAGCCCCAGGAATCTTGGTTGCGCTACGGCTACGTTGGCTTAGTGGTAGGTTACTTTGTTTACTATTACCTGTATGCAGGCAACTGGAGCTACTACTTTTCGGGGGCCTGGGTGCGAGATCCCGATCAGTTGGCCATGTTGTTCAGTCCTGGCTTTTATCTGTTTGGGCAGGCAATTAACATCCCGAAGCTGGTGGCTGTGCCGCTCACTCTGGGTGGATTTACAGCGATCGCCCACTGGCTAGGCTGCTGGCTCGAAAAACGGATCAAAGCCTATAGCCGTCAGCAGCATCTCAACCTCAGCCCAGAACTGATCCGGCACCGGATTTTTACCCTTTGTACTTTTGGGATTTTCAATTTCTTCTTTATTTTCGGCGGGCGGCCGCTGATTCAACTGCTGCCGCTATGGGTGCAATATCTCTACGAGCTGGGCTTAGTCTTGTTCAGCACGCTGTGGGCTTATAAAACCTGGCACCGCAGCCCTGACCTCTACTCACGAGAAAGTCTGGCCAGCCGCTTCCGCAAGCAGTTAGAGAAATTGCAGCTTGACGTTTCGCAATTCCTAGAGGGCCGGTCTTTGAGCGACCTCAACACCCATGAGGTTTATATCCTCGCTAAAGTCCTGCCAGGCTTTACGAAAGAAAAGCGTCACCAGGCCTATAAAGGCGTGGTGCGAGAAGCCCTGGAAGAAGGTTACGTCAACACCTCCAGCAGTTTGGAAGTGCTGCAACAACTCCGCCAAGAATTAGGCGTCAGCGATGACGAACACCGAGAAGTGCTAGAGGAGTTGGGAATTGAAGACCCAGAATTGCTTAACCCCGATCGACAGCGGAACCTAGAAAATCAAATTCGCTTGAACGGCTATAAGAAGTCTCTAGAACGGCTAATGATGCTGCAACAGCGCGGCATTGATTCCAGCAGCTTTAGCAATCTGCTGCAAGAAGATGCGGCTGAAATCCGGCGATTACGGCAG
Organism: Aphanocapsa sp. GSE-SYN-MK-11-07L; assembly: GCA_019359715.1. Lineage (GTDB taxonomy): Bacteria > Cyanobacteriota > Cyanobacteriia > Thermosynechococcales > Thermosynechococcaceae > JAHHGS01. Next base: position 5,821 of record JAHHGS010000038.1, read on the forward strand.
CAATATTCTGTCACCCCTCAAGAAGAGGCTGGAATTTTAGCTGGCCTCACCCCAGCCGCTAGCAATGTTCGGAAAGCGGAATTTCTTTTGGCTCAATTGCCAGCTTTGATTGCCAGCTACCGATCCCTGCATCAGCCGATTTTGCAGGTTCACAGTTTGGTGCTGATGGTGCTAAAAACCAGTATTCATCGCAAGCAAGCCCTGATTGTCCAGACAATATTGACCAGCCTGGAAGGCTTGCCCCAGGAATCGTCCCTTGCTCTGGCCCAAGCCTTAGGGCGGTTGGCTCCGATCGCCCTAGCAGAATTTATCGAAACTGAAGATTGGCCCGATCGGCTACCGGCTCAGGTTTGGCAGGCGTTAAGTCAACCGGATGCCCAATCGAATGCCTGCTCTCTGGTGCAGTCGCCGGAGCAAATGATTGCGGATTTACAAGGATTACTCCTGGAGCAAAATCCTTTACTGCCAGCCGTTTGTCTGTACCTAATTGCCCAAATTGACCTAGAGCAAGGCAAGGCGATCGCCCGTGATTATTGCAGTCAAGACCACCCACCCCTGCTGCAAGAAACTGCCAATTTGTTACTTTCGCAAGCAGCCCCAATTGCCCTAACTGCGTTTCCCCGCTTGGAGAAATTGGTTTACTTATTCAACAGCGATTTCTTTCATCAGGTTCACAATCAAACTCTGATCATGCTGGCTGACCGGGCGGAAATTAAAACCTATACAGCCAACGCTGTGATTACCGAGGCAGGCGACACCTGCCGGGAACTGCTGCTGCTGATTGAAGGAGATGCCAAAATTTATCGCTACTCCGGCCCTGATCAGGTGCAAATTGACCAGCTTCATCCGGGGCAAACCCTAGATGAGCTAGAGGTTTTGACCCACAGTGAGTCAAAAAATACGATCATCGCCACCAGCCAAAACACTCGGATTTTAGCAATTCCGATCGACACCTTTGATGACCTGCTCGACCTCGACCATGATTTTGCCCGCCGGGTTTTAGAACTAGAAAGTCGCCAGCTCCAGCGATTTCTGCAAGCCGGATCAGCCGCAAAACTTTGAAAAATGTAACGCTTCTGCAAGATCTAGTCAGGCGATCGCCCAGTTCAGTTACGATGCAGAGAAAGAGAATTAGCAATTGCCGCGCTAGTTCTAATGCTCACCCAATATCAGAAAGCAACATTGAGGACGCATGGTTGACTCTTTAAAAAAACCTGAATTCCAAGAGCTACGCGAAGGAGTCAAAGTTCCTTCTAAGGAGACAATCCTCACGCCCCGCTTCTACACAACTGACTTTGACGAAATGGCCAAGATGGATCTTTCGATCAATGAAGTCGAGCTGCGGGCCTTAATTGAAGAATTTCGGGCTGACTATAACCGCCACCACTTTGTCCGGGATGAGCAGTTTGAGCAATCCTGGGAGCACATTGATGGCGATACGCGGCGGCTGTTTATTGAGTTTTTAGAGCGCTCCTGCACGGCGGAATTTTCTGGTTTCTTGCTTTACAAAGAGTTGGGGCGTCGGCTCAAAGACAAAAATCCCTTGCTGGCAGAAGGATTTAACCTGATGTCGCGGGATGAGGCGCGTCACGCTGGCTTTTTGAACAAAGCGATGTCGGACTTCAAGCTTTCCCTTGACTTGGGCTTTTTGACTCAAAATCACAAATACACCTTCTTTAAGCCCAAGTTCATTTTCTATGCCACTTATCTGTCTGAGAAAATTGGCTACTGGCGCTACATCACGATTTATCGCCACTTAGAAGCTCACCCGGAAGACTGCATCTATCCGATTTTCCGATTTTTTGAAAACTGGTGCCAGGATGAAAACCGCCACGGCGACTTTTTTGATGCCCTGATGAAATCTCAGCCCCAAATGCTGAACGACTGGAAGGCGCGGCTGTGGTGTCGCTTTTTCCTGCTGTCGGTGTTTGCCACCATGTACTTGAACGACATTCAGCGCCAAGACTTTTACGCTTCGATCGGCTTAAATGCCCGCGATTACGATATCTACGTGATCGAGAAAACCAACGCCACGGCGGGGCGAGTCTTCCCGGTGATTTTGAATGTCGATCACCCTGAGTTCTACCAGCGGTTAGACGTTTGCATCGACAACAACGAGCGGTTAGGGGCGATCGCCACCTCAAATCAACCTGCTCCAGTCAAGTTTTTGCAGAAGCTGCCCTTCTATCTCTCTAGCGGCTGGCAACTGTTGCGTTTATATCTCCTCAAACCCCTTGAGGCAGAAGCATTGCAGGGCAAAGTCCGCTAAGGATTAGTCTTAGGATCAGCTTCCGAAAAAACTTGGTAGAAGGTTTGATTTTACAAACTTTTTACCAAGTTTTTAGGCTCCTAGAGGACTTTTAAGCCTTTAAGCCTTTAAGCTTTTTGGGCGATCGATGGCAGTCCGCTGTTACCTTCAAGGTTTTTCTGACCCTGCTGCTGCGGGTAGCGGAACATCAGCACCGTATCGCCAAGCGTAATCACATCTCCATCCAGCAGACATACCCGATCTAAGACACGTTGCCCATTTAGAAACGACCCATTCAGGCTACCAGCATCGCTAAGATAAGCAGAATAGAAGTTGCCAACGGGCAATAACTCGATCACAGCATGCAGACGAGAGACATTCTTACTTGGTAAAACAATATTGCTTTGCTTTTTTCTGCCAATCTTCCAAATCAAATTACCCTTGAGATAAATATGCTGATTGCCAGAAGGAAACTCAATCACAAGCTGAGGGGCTTTGCGCGGTGGGTCAACAATATCTTCAGAATCGGTTGAGGAAAGGTGACGGGAACTGGTGGACATTAGTTAGGTAACACTTTTGAGTTCCGCTATTATACCAGCCCCAAAAATCTCTGCTGCAAGTTTAATTTCAAACAAAAGTAATCGTTAGAGCTTTGGACTTGCCTAGGGTGGGCGGTCTTCACATTGACGCCAACGATCTATACAGCCGCAGCACCTTTAGCGCTGCTACCAATTCTGCCACTATTGGTTTTGCTGGACTTGCCACTTTCAGCGATATTAAGACTTCAGATAATAAACCGTCCCCGACAGAATTGCCAACCGCTGTAAGCAAAGGGTGACTAGACCTCTGTTCCCCATCCAGCAGAAACACTTTGTCTACAACCCGTCGTTGATTGACACGAAGGGCTGATTAAAAGGGCACAACAGGAGCTAGGCGGACTAAAACTGAATCTCTAGGGTGACGGAGGCTTCTACTTGTTGCTCGCCACCGACAACTGGAGTCGAAGCTTGACTGGCCGCATCAGCTTTCATCATCATGACCGGACGAGGCGGAGGGGTGTTGGTGCTATTGACCTGAATCTTGACGACTTGCTTAGGGCTTAAGTTCAGCGTATCCAAGACGGCTTTGGCTTGAGCTTGGGCATCAAGCGTCGCCTCCCGCAGGGCCTGCGATCGGGCAGTAGAAATTACCTCTGGAGCCGCAATAAAGCTGACCCCATTGATTTGGCTCGCTCCAGCTTTAACGGCTTCGTCCATAATTGGGCCAGCCCGTTCGGTTGGGACTCGAAAGCTAACCGTGTTACTGCCAGAATAACCAACCAGTTGCTGCCGATTATTTGCGTAGCTGAAATTGGGATTGAGATTAATGCCAGTGGTTTGGAGCTGTTCGACATTGCGCGATCGCAGTAATCCGACGACAGCGGACGAACGACGCGCCACTTCCTGCTGAACTTCTGCCGCCGTTTTACCCTGTACCTCTACACCCAGCGTTACCTGAGCAAGGCTGGTCGGGACGTTTTCCATGCCCTGTCCAGTCACCGTTAAAGTATTCATGGGCTGGGTTTGAGCAAGGGCAGAGGGAGTCATCAACACACTGGTTAGCAAGATCGAAAGGCTAATGCTGGTCAGCGCCATCATCGGTTGGACTTTTGAGCGGCAACGAGCAGCCAGAGTAGACGGAAAAGGGATGGTCACAATAATCCTCACAAGCAAAATTTGGTAATTGTCGGTGGGTGATCAGGTTGAGTGATTTTGACAAAGCTCCAATTTCTCAACCTGATCACAAATTGAATCAACCCAAAATTCTAGGTTGGGTTTTACCCCGAATCTGTCGAGAAACATTGGGGGGATGTTTCTACGATGGCACTGGTCAAAGACCGAGCTGGGTTGGTTACGCTTTTGGTTACGATCGCGGTCTAATCGTTGGCGTCGCTAATTTTAACGGCGGCGCTTAGATCACGAGTCAGCGCTTGTAAATTGGCAACCAGAGTTGTTTTTTGAGGGGAGGATTGATCAATAGAATTATTGACTGTCTTGAATTCAGCCGCAACTTTGGTATAGGTTTCAGGGGATAGGCGTTTGATTGTACCGCCAAAGGTATACCACTTCTTGAGGGCGCTCTCAAAGCTTTTCCGGGCGGCTCCATAATTTCCTGCCTGTACTGATGAGGTTGTTTGCTCCACCTGCTCCTTCATGGTTCTGATCGTTTGCTTCCGAAACTTTATTTTTTCTTCAGTGCCGGGGGAAACTGGCGAGTTAGTGGGCGGCGGAGGCGAGTTAGCATCAGTTTGGGACAATTCAATTTGACTCTCAACAGCATCTACAGTTTGATACTCAACAGGTTCTGTCGGTTGACTGTCGGCAGCTTGCACAGGCGCAACAAACCCAATCCCAAAGGTTGCGATGATAGAGATCAAAAAAATTAAAACAAGGGTTCGTTTCATAGGTGTTGATGTAGTTAATTTAAAGGCGATCTGAATGATTCTGAGTAACCGGGGCAAAGCCTAAATTACTTAAAATCATCACAAATTAGGGTTGCCGTTTGCTGAATAGAAAGGGAAATTTACCTAAAGTCAAGAACGGGCGATTTTAATTTGAAAAGCTTGTTCGGGATACCCTTGGCTGATTGGAAAAGCATCGACGGCTTGCGGAACCCCCAATCGCAGCAGTTGCTTTACGGCTAGGGGAATTTGCACCATCGAAAAGTATTTACCGTGGCAGGTGTGCAAACCAGACTCAAAGAACGTATAGGCTAAATGCCTGGGCCGGCCAAGCTTAAATTCCGTCGGTGCCTCGATCGCGCTGGGGTCGTGCATGGCTGAAATGCTACAGGCCAAAACCAAGGTGCCAGCTTTGACGGTTTGCTCAAACTCAGTTCCTTGCGCCAAGGTGTAGTCTTGGCTGCAAGTGTTAATCACACCGGGCGAGGGTTGCCTAAACCGGAGGGCTTCCCAGACGTAGCCGGCAATTTCGTCATCTGTATCCTGATGGGCGGCGGCGATCGCATCCTTGAGCACTTCAGGGCGCTGCATTAGCTCTATAACCACATTGGCGATCGCGGTTGCGGTCAGGTCAACGCAGGCCGACATCATAAATAACAAGCTGCTAACAATGTCTTCGTCAGCCGTGTAGGTTGTCGGCACAGACTGCATCATTAAATAGCGTTCCAGCACGTTAGGCTCGGCTGGAGGTTCAACCTTTAGCTGTGGCTGAACAGTCCCAAATAAACGCTCCCAAAATGGAGGTTCTGGCGCAGGCGCACCACCGGGCAATTTGGCTTTCGTTCGCTGGAGGATTTCCCTGATTTTGGGTTTGACTTCAGCCCTGGCTGCCGCCGCTGGCTGATTCAATTGGGGCAAATTGGCCAGATTTCTGACTGCTCCTTCATTGATGTCATGCATCCACTCCACCACTTTATCGACCGGCAGTTCTCCTAGCCCCAAGTAGCGTTTAATTGCTGCCGCTGGCAGCTTTTTGGCATAGCCAACCAGATCAAAGGGAGTTTCCGGCTTCAAACTTGCGAGTAAAGCTGCTGATTCCTCTAGCAAAATCTGGCGATAACGACCCAGATCTTCCATTGGAAAAGCCAGACGGAGAATGGATTTTCGCTGCTCATATTCTGGCGAAGGCGGGAGTTCAATCACCGTATTGCCAATGAACTTCAACATATTCTGCTTCAGTAAATCGGTCGTAAAGATCTCATTTAGGGTCAAGACATCTCTGACATCTTCAAATCGGGTCACCAAGGTAAAGGCAGGAGCTGGCAAAATCGGAGATTTTTCCCGCAGCTCTGCAAAGAACTCAACTGGACAGGCAGCTATCCATTGCCCAATCAATTGCATTTGGGCTTTAGCAGAGGCAGCCGGATCTTGAGTCCTTGCTGCCTCTAATTGGGTTAGAAAGCTTTTACTTTGGTCAGTCATAGGAGTTAGTCAGTAATCAAATTTAGAGTTGCGTGCTTATACCAAGTTGATAGCTACTGCCCGATCGCTTTACTAATCTCTGCTGACACCTGATCATTGCTCCAGTAGCTGCCATGAGCATCGCCGCCTTGTAATAAGGCTGAAACATTCTGCTGGAGCGGTGAAATCAGCAAGTTAAGCAGACCAGATGGGCGAATCAAAATATCTTGAAGTTCTAGATATTTTTGCTGTTCATCAACCAAGTCAATCAACAGTTCTTTAAGCGGAGAAGCGACAGGATCTCCAGGGTGCATAAAGTTGCGCCAAGGCAGCCTTTTTCCCTGCCGCTCTTGACCAAGACTTCGCAACAAGTCTTGCAGCTTCGGGGTGATATCGTGCGTACTCATTGCCGCCGGATTGGTTTCGTCATACTGAGAAACTGCAGTCAGGCTGAAGATACCAATTGGGGAACCCATTGTATTAATACTGCCGAGTTTGATGCCCTGGTGATCTGTACCTGGTTCGCCCTCAATCCCAAAAATCGCATTCCGAATCGCCATCACATCTTGATGACCGGAAACAACAGGATTATCCCACCGTTTGGCAAACAGGATATCAAACAGAATCACGGTTCCCCAACTGTGGGCAACAATATGGAGCTGATCTTCAGGTTGAAGGTTCTGAAGCATTATGATAGCTTGCTCCTTTAATCGAGCCACAACTTTTGACCCAATGTAGCGACTGATGTAGAGGGCCGCATCTCCGGCAAACTGTAAGATTTGTTTACTCCGAAAATCACGAAACCACATTTTTGTCCACAGCGGCGACTTTTCTAGCGTTTGGATTAACCGACTTTCAGCTTTGATATTGATGTCGCCCCAGTAGAGTGGAACAGACTTTAACTGATAGTTAGTCGGCACGTCTGCTTGCAATTTTGTGAATAGAGCATCTGCATAGGTCGGTTGCTCACGGACTTCACGGGTATTGACACCGTGAATAAATAGAATATAGTCAGTCATAGCGACTCCAATAAATTAATAACTAATAGATTAGATCCCAAGTCAAACTGTTCTGGCAAATTGGCAGTTTACCAGGTCAGACATTCTCAAGCGTATATATTGACTAGATTGCAATACTTTGAGCAATCTGAGAAGGCAAGAGACGAATATAGGGAACAGCAGCAGACGCATTCCGCTCCGTAATTTCTTGCTCAATTTTCTGTAACTGAACCAATTGAAAGTCTTGAAAAAATTTTTGAGCGGCTGGGTCTTCAAACGGATTAGCCATCGTCAACAATGAGGGGCTGCTATCAGGAGTTGGCATACTCAACGCCTTAACCAAAACCATTTGCTTAATGGTGAGTAATCTATCCGGTAATCTTGGCAGCAAATCAACAGGGTTTTCCTTCTGGCGCAACAAATCAGTAAAAGGTTTGTAGGTTGCGAAGGGCATGTTAGGCACCCAACCTGCGTACTCGTATTGACCAAAGTTAACGGCAGAGTGTTGAGCCGAGGCAGTAAAAATCACAGTTGTCAGAATAGTGGTCAAATCCTCTAGGTCAGTTAGGGCGCCATTGATTTGATCGGCTTTTTCTGGTGGTAATAATCCTGCCAGCTTGCCATAGTTTGGACTGACCAGTTCCTGCTTCCAGGCTTGTAGTTCAGCATCGTTGAGTAAGTCCGCTGCGGATTTGTAAGCCAGCCGTAGGATGTCTGCTACGTAGGCTTGGATTGCATTCCAGATTTTTAGTGCATCGTCACGGTAGTGATACCCTGGCAGATTGGAAACCTCACGGGCAGCTAAATCAACGGGCAGGGCGGTTCGATAGAAAAGGTGCGGCTCTCCATCATAGTTTTTGCCCTTTCCGGTATAGGCTCGTTCCAGCAATTCATTAGAACCTGTGTACCCAAGGGCACCTGTGTTATCGAAAAAGCCATCGTGACCTAAGAAAATGCCGCGAGCCATTTCATTGATAGCAAAGGTGTTGAAAAAGTGGGAGCGCAGGAGTTGAAAGATTAGGTGCTGGGGTGAAAATTGCCGAAAAGTTGTAACGGCAAAAGTTTCAATGATTAAATGGGTGTTCAGCAAGTGTGAGACGATACCCTGATAGGCAATGTCAGTACTGGCCACTGCCACCTTAGCCATCAGCCATTTCGGTTCCGGTGAGCTTGGTGTAAAGATTGGATTCGTCTCCAGGTCATGGAATTCCCCTTGCTGGAGTCGAATGGCCAGAGGCATTAACTGCTGTTCTTTGTTCACAATCAATAGGCAGAGGGGAGCGACCGGATACCTGCCCAGTTGATCTTCCAGGTCAGAGGTAATAATGTCACTGAGGATTTGATAGTCGAGTAAATACAGCCGATCGCCAGCCAATTCCTCAGCCAAGCTGCTGCTAGACGGCAACAAGCCCGCCACAGTTTGGTCAGTGACCGGAAATTTTCCTTCAGGAGCCAAGTCTTCAGCCCGGCACTTGCGAATAAAGGCAGGATTGATGCCGCAGAGTCGCTGTTGCCCAAACTCGCGATCGTCCTGCCAGGTATCTGCAACTTTGGGCAGATCAAAGCTTGTCCAAGGCTTAAAGAAGCCCTTGAAATCTTCAATTTTGTCCCACTCCCTAATGGCTTTAAAAGCACCGGCAATCCCAAAATCTGCTGTCCTTTGAAACTTGAATTTACCCTTGAGGAGCCGATTGAAGAAGTAGAAAAATTCAATCACAATAAAGCTCAGCACGCCTTTGGCAACGATGCTGTTGAACTTGATCAGTTTGCCCCAGCTAAACCCTTGTCCCCTAGGGAGTTCTGTAATGTGGGGCGGCACATAGTCAGGCGTGAGTTCCCACTCATATTCCTTCAGGGAACGCCGATCGGGCACTGAATTAGCCATAGTGATGCTCCTTCATATAGCAAAGGTAAGAATTTAGATTTATTACGATTTAAGCTGATAACTTAAATAGAACTTTACATCGACAATTCAACTAGAAACACACCTTTATTTAAGCCTGAATGACCAAAGAATAGCTTTTTCATGTTCTGTCGTCCAGTCATTTCTCGGTTAATCCGAACGAACTGACAAACCTTGCTAACCTGCTAGAACTCGAATTCCAGGCGACTAAGAATTCCAATGAATTTTAAGCAATCTTTGCGTTCCACTTGTGATCACAAGTAATACCAATTCTCTATAGAAATGCACTAGATTAGTAAAATTATCGACCTCTGTGGATTCCCATGGCAAATCATTTCAACGTTCCCATCGCTGAAAGCTTAGAGACGCTCAAGCACCTCCTTAAAA
>JAHHGS010000039.1 GCA_019359715.1 Aphanocapsa sp. GSE-SYN-MK-11-07L
AAACAAATTGGCAGACGGGTCAAGATTTCTGGTGCACAATGGCAAGCGAAGAATGTTCCTCAACTGCTCAAGCATCGGTGTGCCTACCTCAATGGATACTTCTCAACCGCACCTCAGTAAATAGGGTGGCTAAGCATAAATGCTTAACGCAAAACTGGGATGCTCCCTTTGAATCCCTTACGCTTTCAGTTTTTTGACCAACACATTGCTAACTGGGAAAACTTAAAAGTGTTGGACGTTGGGTGTGGTGGAGGGTTTACCTGTGAATATCTCGCCAGAAGGGGAGCAAATGTTTTTGGAATTGATCAATCCTCTAAATGTATTGCTGTAGCCTCAGAACATTCTAAAATCTTAAACTATAGAATTGATTATCAACTAGGTCATTCTGAGAATCTTCCTTATCTAGACAGCTTTTTTGATGTGATTATATGTGTTGACGTGCTAGAGCATGTCGAAAGTATTGAGCAAACTCTCTCTCAAATACAAAGAGTTTTAAAGCCTGCTGGGATGTTTTGTTTTGACACAATAAACAAAACGATAAAGTCTCGTGTGGTAATGATTTGGCTTTTAGAAATGATTCTAAAGGAAATCCCTTGTGGTATACATGATTGGAATAAGTTTGTTTCTCCAAGTCAATTAGATAAATTTTTAGCTCAAAATAGTTTTTCTAATATAAAGATTTCTGGATTTCATTTATTTGGCACAACATTGTGGGAACATTTTTTAGCTTATAGGCAATACAAAAAGACTGGTGACTTTTCCGTAAAATTTAATGACGATATTTCTTTGATGTATATTGGTGTTGCAGAGAAAAGTTCGTGTACATCGGCATCTGCTTCATTTACGTGAAGTTAAATTGCGGTACTGTGAAACCTACTATCATCTCTCAGCAGCGAAGTTTTTAAACTTTCGCGCAGCTTATTTAGTACCGTTGTTTAATCTCACGGTGCTGCTGAGTAAATTTCAACGCCTACGAAGGACAATATACTATATGGGGGAAGAGATAATCGGAAACCAGCAGGTGCTGCATTAGCTTTTTAGTTCGATTTAATCAGTGAGCTACAAGGATTTCCCTACAGAAGCTAAAGCCTTGGCTGAACAACTTCTGCTGCCAGAGCAGATTTGGCACCGACCACAAGTTCAGGGCATTACGATTGATGGTTCTGAGTCGCGTGACCTAGATGATGCGATTTGGATTGAGTCATTTTCAGACAGCGCTGTTTTATCGATTCACATTGCTGATGTTTCGGAACTTGTCAGCATTGGTTCAATCTTGGATCAAGTCGCGATCGCCCGTACACAAACGCGATATTTCAAAACGGGCAATGCCCCGATGTTACCCAGAGCACTGTCTGAAGATAAGCTGAGCCTGCTAGAGTTTCAAGATCGCCCGACACTCACGGTCAGAGTTACACTTGACCAAAAGGCTCAAATTAAGAATACCGAAATTTTTGAGTCCTGGTTGAGGAGCAGTAAACGCTTTACCTACCGAGAAGCCGAAACTGCTCAAACTGATTCAACCTCAGCTTTTGGCGAGATGCTAAGCCATGCTCAATCCTGGGCTGAGCGTCTTTATCAACTGAGATTAGCCGATGGCGCAATTGGCGGCAGAATCACGCAATTTGGCGGTTGGCTGAATGAAGAAGGCAATCTTGTCAGTGGGGAGCGCACGAACAGCCATTTGCTGATCCAAGAGTTTATGATCCTAGCTAATCGAGCTGTAGCTCAGTGGTTGGCCGAGCGGGATATGCCTGGGCTTTACCGGAATCACACTGCCAGAGCGATCGCCCCGGATCGAGAGCTGATGTATCAGACCTTACTCACGTTGGGTTCAGCCTCCGCGATTCGACAGCGCTTGCAGGGGTGGCTCAACCGCGCTGATTATGGCCCGACCTTGGTGGGTCACTTTGCCCTGAATTTACCCGCCTATTGCCATTTCACCTCGCCCATCCGTCGATTAGCCGACCTGATCAATCATCGGATTGTGAAAGCTTTGCTAAGAGGTGAGGCTTCACCTTATGCCAAGAATGAGCTTGAGCAGTTAGGACAGCACATCTTGCAAGTCACCCTCGACATTGAGCAAGCGACATCGGACTACTACAAAGCGGAGCATCAAAAGCTCTATCAGTCTCATCTACAAGATGCTGATCAGCTTCAAGAGCTTGACGCAAAAGAGTTTAGTCGGGTCTTGAAGTATGCCATTGATAATAAGGAACTGGGGGCGATTGAGTTGGAGCTAACAACCCGGCTGGAATTGAGGAAATTGCCCGTTATGGATCTCTACCTGCTGATTTTTGAAACTCAGAACAAATCGTTGAAAGAAAAGGTTTATGCCCACTTGCTTCAAAATATCCCAGATGCGACAGGGGTAATCGCGATCGCATCAGTACAGCAGCCCGCCTGGGAAAGCTTTGACTATGTGGAGATGAGCCAGATTTCGCCTTTCGTCACTTGGTTAGAAGTCAGGGTGAATGGAGAAGTGCAGACAACGGTTCATCCAGCCCAGCATCGAAGAAAGCAGTCTGCCCGACACTTGGCTTGTTTGCAGTGGATTGAAGCCTACATTCAGAATGCGCTAGTAAATTCTCAGCAACGGGTGCAGCCAAAGGTTGAATCAGGAGTGGAGCTAAAAACACAAGAAGATAGCAAAGTGGAGCAATCTGCTTGTGAAATTGAGCAGAAAGAGATGATGCTGCCGCCCTTGACTGCAAAGCCCAAGCCGGTGCATCCGATTTTGACCAAGACTCTAAAAGATGGGCAGAACTTTATTAGCTTGCTAGGTGAATTGTGCCAGGGGCTTCAATGGTCAAGTCCAGAGTACGAATTCAGTGATGCAGACGATGGGTTTGCTTGCGAGTGCAAGCTTGAAGCTTTAAATGAGCGATTTGTAGGGGAAGGGATAGCTGCTCGGAAGCAATTGGCAAAACATAGAGCATCCAGGGCAGTGCTTGAGCAGCTTCAGAGTAGGGTAAAGGGGAAATAGTATAAGGTGAGGGAGGATGTCATCCCTCAATCAGCAACTTCTGCAATTTCTCAATCAACTTCTCAGCCTGCTTTGCTTTGCGCCTATCACTAAAAGATTTCGGGAATATCTTAAGTAAGTCCTTTAGTTTTTCTCGTTGCGTAGGAGTCTTTCCAGGTCGCAGCTCTTTGACCCATTCTCTGATTTCAGCCACAGAGAGATTATCATTTATAACTCGCTGCAAGAGAACTTCACGATCATCTTGATTTTTAAGACGAGATATCTCGATCGCTTTAGAGTATTCAATCTTTCCTTGTTTAAGGGAATCCAGTATTTCAATTGGCAATTTCAATAGGCGGATGCGGGAGGACATAAACGTTTGCCAGTTAACCCTTCCTACTGTATTAAATACGTACTCAATGACTGCAAAGCTTTCTGCATCAGCAGCCGAAACCTCATTCGATCTTTCAGAATGATTCTTCATTTTATAAAGCAAGGCTTTTGTCGCTTCTAGGTCACATCCGAGCCGAGAAGCTAATAACCTCAAGATTCCTTCGGTTTCTTCAACTGGATTGAGATCCACACGGTTGAGGTTTTCAATCAGTGATAGAGATAAAGCCTCATTGTCATCAACATCAAGAATGTCCGCTTTAATATGAGTCAACTGGGCTGCGATCGCAGATCTAAGTCGTCGTTCCCCGGCGATCAATTCATAGCGTTGCCCATTCCGGCGCACCAGAAGCCTTCCCCAGAATCCATGTAATCGCATGGATTCTGTTAATTTCTCCTGCTCAATAGGATCAAAATAACGCCGTACTTGCTCGGCATTGCGATCAATCAGATCAATCGGTAATGATGGTGCCTGTTCACTGTTGGATTCCAACTGGGTTGCAAACTGACGATTCAATTCCTCCAGTTCAGAAATTCTAATTCTTGCCTCTTCAAGTTGTTTTTCCCCGGAAGTAAGAGAAAAAAAGTCCGCCACCATTGCCTTAGCCATTGACCTAGTTCTCCAATAATTCGCTCAACGTTTCACAAATCGGAAGGAAATCACCGCAGGCTTTATGATGCCTCCTGTGAAGCTGTAGTGGTAATCCCCGCGCACTTGCATTAATATACTCTTGGCTAAAGCGCACTGAAGGATAGCAATGAATGCCGAACCCATTTAATACTTCGGGTAGCTTTGCCCTATATTCTCGTTGAGTGGCTGAATTTGCATCATAACGAACTGGGACAACCCCTAAGATTTCAGGTTGCGGATTTAATCGCAGTGCTCGGCAACTAACTTGATACCATTTCAGGAGCACATCACAACCCGATAAACTTTTTGGGGTTGGTTCCAGTGGAATCAGAAGGTGCGTAGATGCGACTAATGCCACGTCACTAAGATTACTGAGTGTGGCTGGGCAGTCGAGAATAACTAAGTCATGAGGAAGCGGGAAATCGCTTAACCGATCGCTCAGTAAATACTCCCTCCGCTTGCGATTTGCCAGTTCAATCCCGGCTTCTGCCATCACTGGGCCTCCTCGGCAGATATCAATTCTTCCCTTTATTTCTCCCCAGTCAGGGGATGCAAATGGCCAATCACCATCAAAATGCTCAGAAAGTACATAGGCAAGGGTTTCTCCCGCTACTGGAGATTTATCCAACCCTGTGAATTGAGACATACTCACGTTGGTATCGAGATCCAATACTGCCACCTTTGCCCCTCTACAGGCCATTACGTAGGCAATATGAATTGCTAGGGTGGTTTTACTCACACCACCTGAATTTGCACCTATCCAGAGGACAACTTGCTTTAAGGGATGCGAGACAGGTGGGGTATCAAGGACTGCCACTGTCATTATTTTCTCCTTTCAAATTAGAAATACAGTTTGAGGGAGGACATCCTCCCTCAACCCTATTGAGCATTTATCCTTGACATATTTATCGCATTGCTGAGCTAAAATATTCAAAAAAAATCTTATAAAAATCATCAACTTTGTAAACTTCTCCAGCGTTGAGCATAGCCCGAACTAGAGTGATCGCCCTCTAAATGACCATTAAAAATTATCCTAGTGCCGCCATATCCACCAAACAACCACTGGTAAGATTACAGCTACTGATATCCAAGTTGCCACAGCATCTTGCATTCCTCCACTACCACTTAGGAGGACATCAATTGGCTCAAGATCAAAGTTTAGATCGCTAGTGATGGACTTCATTTCGATCAAGGGCAATAGGCTGGATTTGCTCAGTTTACAGCTTTTCTCAAACAGCAAAAAGTTATTCCCTAAATGCATGAAGTGCTGTACCCTCAATCTAATCAACACAGTCCTTTCCAGCTTCTTCAGCCCATGCCCCTCGAATCCTCTGATTCCCCCTTGATCGAACACCTGATTGACCAGCGCGATCGCTACCAATCTTTGATTAATCAGTGCAACCTGCAAGCCATCCATGCGCGACAACAATTGGCGCATATCAACGCCCTGTTGATGGATCAATTGTTGCCTACTGTAGACCTTGCCTCGATTCCCTCTACGACGGTCCAGCCGAATGCCCTTCCTGCCACCCGCCAAGAAGCCCCTAATCCTCCAGCCTTGCCCAGCGGCACCCCACCGGAAGTCAATCAGCTCTCCAAGCCAGCCGTTAAAGTCAAAAGCAAGTCCTCGAAACCCGCGATCGCTGCCAAAGCTAAGCCCCCAACCAATAAAAAGCGACCGGGTTCTCCACTCCAATTGCCGCTGGTGGCCCCCTACAGCAGCATGAGCAAAATCGCAGCGGTGGGGCAGGTGTTGCAAGAGCATCGCGGCAGCAGTGTGAATCCTGAAACCATGATCCAGAGACTCTATGGTGAGCTGAATATCGCTGATCAAAAGGCTGAGCAGGGTCGAATGAGAGCCACACTCAACCAAGGGGTGCGGAAAGGATTATGGAATAAGTCGAAAGGACGGGGTGGAGACTATACCTTAGAGCAGCCAAATCCACCCTCTGAATCAGCGGTAGAAAAGCCGCCTTCCAAGGCTAAGCGATCGCAGAACCCTCCCCAGCCGAAATCTCAACCTGCCACCGAGCCAGCGGTCGCAAAACCAGCGCTAGGCAAGGGCAAGGCTCGTGGTCAAAGCTTGATGGAGCAAGTGATCGATGTGATGATTGCTCATCCGAGAGAAGTGATGACCTCTGAAATAGTGGCCAAAGAGATCTTTGGATCATTGCCGAGCTGGGAATGGGCAGCGATCAGAAAGCGGATCAGCGGGATCTTTTCTCAAGGGGTGAAAGAGGGAAAGTGGGAGCGTGTTCCGAACGAGAAGGGTGTCTACATTTATCAGTGACATGAAGTGGGGGAGCGCAGCTCAGGTCGAGTTGGAGTCAGAATAGTCTAGCGTTGAGTCGCCATGCCAATCGCTAGTTACGATGAAGGGGCAGCCCCTGACTGAACCGCCACTTCGACAAACACAACCCATTTATGGCAGAGCTTTCAAATCGAACACTAAACGGCCCTCCAAAAACTTCATTTTGGCTGCGCCGGTTGTGGGGATTGCGGTTTATCTTTCGCCCTTTGGAGACGCTGGATGCCCGCACTCAAGCCTATGGTGAGGATTACCGAGTCTCACCGCCTGGCTCTCAACCGGCTCTAGTCTATTTCAGCAGCCCACAAGCCCTTGAAGCCATCTTCACCGCGAAACCGGAACAATTGAGCGTTGGGCAGGGCAATCAAATTCTCAAATTCCTCTTGGGTGAGCATGGCATTGTCCTGCTGGAAGGGGCAGCGCATCAGCGGCAGCGGCAGCTTTTGATGCCACCTTTCCACGGGGATCGGATGCGCTCTCATGCCCACGTCATTCAGGACATCACCGGACAGGAAATCCGAGAGTGGTCGCTTGGCACTAGATTCAAGGTACGCCCGGTCATGCAATCCATTTCCTTACAGGTCATTCTCAAGGCAGTGTTTGGTCTTGATGGCGGACAGCGCTATGAGCAGTTACGACAGGCGCTTTGTCAAATGCTTGATGGTTTTGGTTCGCCCATCGGGGCGATGTTCTTGTTCTATCCGTTTTTACAGCAGGACTGGGGAGCTTGGAGTCCTTGGGGAGGGTTTTTACGGCAGCGGCAGCAAGTGGATCAATTGCTCTATGCCGAGATTCGCGATCGCCACCATCACCCCGATACCAGCCGAACGGATATTTTGGCATTGCTGATGGCCGCGCGGGACTCAGAAGGGCAACCCCTCAGCGATGTGGAATTGCGCGATGAATTAATCACGCTGCTGTTTGCGGGGCATGAAACGACAGCATCGGCTTTAGCTTGGGCATTGTATTGGATTGCCGATTTGCCAAAGGTTCGCACTAAACTACTAGCAGAATTAGAAACGCTAAATGTCGCAGAAGATCCTGATCCAGTGACAATCACTCGGCTACCTTACCTCAGCGCCGTTTGCCAGGAAACCCTCCGACTTTATCCCATTGCCATTAGCGCTTTTCCGCGGGTGGTGAAGGAGTCGATGCAGGTGGCAGGCTATGCTCTAGAACCGGGTACGGTGATCATGCCCTCAATTTATCTGGCGCACCACCGTGCAGCCCTCTACCCTGAACCGAAGCAATTTAGACCAGAGCGGTTTTTAGAGCGACAATTTTCACCGTATGAATATTTGCCCTTTGGGGGCGGTGATCGCCGCTGTATTGGGTCTGCCTTTGCGCTGTTTGAGATGAAATTGGTTTTATGCCAGCTTTTGTCAAAGTGCGATTTCTCGCTCGTCAATACCCAGCCTATTCGACCGATTCGTCGCGGCTTGACGGTGGCACCGTCCGATCAGCTCCAGATGCAAGTCACTGGCATTCGGTGAAGAGAGCGAAACTGACTGGTATTAAAACGGCAGCTACCAAATCCAAGGAACCAGTTTCTTGACCCGACTTCGATAGGCACTGTAGTCAGGATATTTTTGCTCTAACCACATTTCCTCAACTGTCGCTTTGCGGTCTAGCAACCCAGCGATCGCCAAGAATCCAAGGAAATGGGGCCAGCTCAAGGTAAACAGCACCCAACCTAAAGCGGCAAAGATGATTCCTGTATAGAGAGGATGGCGAATCAGGCTGTAAACGCCAGTTGTGACTAGCTCTCCATCTTCACGCGGATAAGGCAGGGGTGTTAAGCTGCGGCCAAGATCCAGCAGTCCTTTGCCAATCAACACGAGAGCAACTAATCCGAAAATTCCAGCCGTTGCGACAATTCCAACTTTGACGGCGCGATCCAGCAGGATTTGTTCGACGATGGGTTTAATAGGCAGCAGTGCAAAAGCGACCAGACTAATGACCTGTGCCAGAAACCAATACTCGCCGCGTTCTCCTTTCTGCCAATTCGCCCAGTTCCACCCCCATTGATCAAGAATGCTCATTGCTTTCAATGCCCTGTTTTTATTCCTATCTTGACAAATATGATTGGGAAACCGTTTACTTCAACCGTTGATCCAACAGCGTATATCGTTCTCTATCCCTGACTTGCCGCACTGCCAAACCGATCGCCTTTTGAGAACCGACCAGGATCGCCAGCTTTCGGGCACGGGTTAGTCCGGTGTAGAGCAAGTTCCGACTCAGCATCATGTAATGCTGCATGAACATCGGCAGGATGACCACGGGATATTCGCTCCCCTGAGATTTATGGATCGTGACCGCCCAAGCTAGGGCGATCTCGTTCACGTCTGCCAAATCGTAGGTAACACTGCGCTGGTCATAGCGAACCGTGGTTTCCTGTTCCTCAAGGTCGATTCCTTCAATCACGCCAAGGTCGCCGTTAAAGACCTCTCGGTTGTAATCATTGACCAGTTGGATCACCCGATCACCCACTCTCAGCACCGACCCCCCACGCCCTAATTCCGCTTTGCTGGGATGGGGCGGATTGACCAGTTCCTGCAAGACGTTGTTCAGGTTGCGGGTGCCAATCGCCCCGCGTGTCATGGGACAAAGAACCTGCACGTCCTGAGCAGGGTTGAATCCTAACGACGGGATTAGCGATTCAATCAGGTCACGGATTGCCTGAACGCCGTGCTCGGGTTCCTCTGCTGTTAGCCACAGACAATCGCTTTTGGGCTGGTTCGATACCCGCTCCAGGTATGGGAACTGCCCTTGGTTGATCCGATGGGCATTGCTAACGATTTGGCTGGCTGCGGCTTGCCGAAACACTTCGGTCAACTTGACCACCGGAATTGACCCCGATGCGATCAGGTCGCCCAGGACATTGCCTGGCCCGACGCTGGGAAGCTGATCGATATCTCCCACCAACAACAGTTGAGCCTCCAGGGCGATCGCCTTCATCATCGAGTGACCCAAGAACAGATCCATCATGGAAGATTCATCGACCACTACGGCATTGGCAGGGATAGGATTTTCGATATCCCGCTTGAATTTCATAGACTTGGGGTCAAACTCCAGTAGGCGATGAACGGTCTTAGCTTCTTGTCCGGTCATCTCCCCTAGTCGTTGAGCCGCACGACCCGTCGGAGAGGCCAGGGCGATGGTTTTGCCCATTGCTTTCCATAGGGCAACAATCGTTCGGGTGGTGAAGGTCTTGCCGGTTCCCGGGCCGCCCGTCAAAATCAACATCCGCTGACTTGCCGCCATCTCCACAGCCTGACGCTGTTGCTCCGATAGCAGCAAGCCTGCTTTTTCAACAAACCGCTCCATCCACCGTCGCACTCGCTCTAGATCGACCTCAACGGGGGTCAGCAGGAGTTGTCGCAACCGCTGGGAGAGTCGATATTCCGCTTGAAAAAAGGACGGAGCGTAATACAGGTTTTGTCCGTCAAACTGCTCTGACCCTTTCTCGCCAATCAATTCTCCGTCGCGGATCATGCACTGGAGACAATCTTCAATCTGATCGGGCTGCGGTTGATGGTCTTTGAGGGTGAGCCGCTGCACCGAGCGCTCAATCAGCTCAGCCTGTGGCAAAAAACAATGACCGTCTTCGGAGGCTTCTCCCAAGACATGCAGAATCCCACTGCGGTAGCGATACTCGGAGTGCGGTTCGATGCCAAGATTGCGGGCGATCGCATCTGCGGTCACAAATCCGATGCCGTAGATATCCGTCGCCAAACGATAGGGGTTCTGCGTGACGATGGCAATGGACTCATCCCCATACTGCTTGTAGATTTTGACCGCATAGGTCGTGGAGACGCCATGCCCTTGCAGATACAGCATCACTTCCTTGATCGCTTTCTGGGTTTCCCAAGTGGTTTGGATCATCTTCACCCGTTTCTGGGCAATGCCAGGAACTTCCGTCAGGCGTTCGATCTGGTGCTCAATGATGTCGAGGGTTTCTAGTCCGAAGTGGGCCACGATTCGTTTGGCGGTGACGGGGCCAACCCCCTTGATTAGTCCACTCCCTAAGTATTTTTCAATGCCGGTCAGGGTGGCGGGCTTTGTTTCACGGTAAGTTTTGACTTGAAACTGTCGTCCAAACTTTGGATGCTCTCGCCAAAAGCCAGACAACTAGAGGGTTTGCCCGGCTTGAACATTGGCAAAGTTACCCACGATCGTTATTAGATCCCGTTCACGGGGAGCTTTGAGCCGAGCCACCGTATACCCGCTTTCTTCCGAGTGAAAAGTGAGGCGTTCAACCACGCCCTGCAATTCGTCCAGGGCTGGGGTCAGATCGGGATGATGTTCCGTTAGGGTCAATCTTTTTGCGTTTCAACTTGTCTCAATTTTAGGCGATCGTGCATTGACGTTTTGGAGTATCTACCCCCAAATCGCCCAGTTTCGGACTCCAGAATGTCCGGCTTTGCTCTGAAAATTGTCCCAGAGGGAATCGCTATCCAGTTCAAGCCCAACCCACTCAAACGCTCTCCATTTCATAAAACTCACCCTGCTGCTCCAGCCTTCTTAAAAGGTGGCAAAGATTTTGCCGGGTATGCCGATTAGGATGAGTTCTATCTTGTTCTCTCAAGTTTATGTCTAGACATCTCGAACGGTTACTCAAATTAGATGCATTGATTCGCTCAGGACACCGGCAGACAACTGCTCTCCTATCTGAAGCGGTTGAGGTTAGCGAACGCACTATTCGCAATGATTTGGCTTTTATGCGTGATCGCTTCCATGCTCCTTTAGAGTTTAGTAAGTCCAAAGGTTTTTACTACACAGATACAGAATGGCGCTTGCCTAGCATCTCTCTGAGTCAAGGTGAACTGTTTGCATTGACTTTAGGGGCACGAATGTTGGCAGCTTACTCAGGATTTGCCTATCGGGAGGAATTGAGTTCTGCTATTGCCCGTTTAAGCGATCGCCTACCTGAGCAGATAAGGGTGGATTTGCAACAGGTAGCAGATGAACGAATTCTGTTTCGGGTGGGGGCAGAAACCAATCTCGATCCAGAGATTTGGCATCAGTTGGAAGAGGCCTGCCGTTGTCAGCAGACTGTACAGATGACCTATTACACAGCAAGTCGCAGTGCCATCAGCGATCGCAAACTTGATCCCTACCTCCTGCACATCTATCGGGGCACTAACCCCTATCTGATTGGCTATTGCCATCAGCATCAGGCGATTCGATGGTTTCGAGTGGATCGCATCCAGCAACTGAAAATTTTAGAGCAGTCTTTTGTTCAAGATCCTACCTTTGATGCCAAAGACCATCTAGAGATGATTTTTCAGCATGAGGTTGGTTCAATTCCAGTAAATGTCGCCATTTGGTTTGATGCTCCAACTGCGCCCTACATTCGGGAGCGGCGCTGGCACCCAACTCAGGAACTACATGAACATGCCAATGGTGCAGTGACACTTTGCATGACTGTGAGAGGCTTAAATGACTTAAAACGATGGATCTTGGGCTATGGCAAAGGTGCAGTCGTTAAAAATCCGCCAGAGTTAGTGGAAATGGTTAGACAGGAGGCTGAGGGAATACTTCGGGAATATCGCAAAGCCGATTCAGAAAAATAAGGAGGTGGTTTATGCAAGAAAGATTTTGGGCCAAGACGGGGACAACGAAGTTCAATAGCGAAGGAGTACCAGCGTACCATCCGGTCATCTGTCACTTAGCAGATACTGCTGCTGTGGCGATGGCAATCGTGCAGGGTTATCTGAGTCCATTAGCGATCGCTACCTTAGAACGTGGACTAGGACTTCAGGGTGAATCACTAGTCAAATGCTGCGGTTTTCTGGCAGGGTGTCATGACCTAGGCAAAGTCAGTCCAGCCTTTCAGTTTCAGGTGAGTGAGGTTGGGAAAGCATTAGTGGGTGAGCATTTTTATGATTTGTGGATAAAGCTCCCGGATGTTAAAACGCCTCATGGCTTAGTAACCGCAAAGACAATGCCACAGTTTTTGTGTGAGGTTGGGTTAGGAAGCCATCTGACAAAACGGCAAGCACATCAACTTGCTCGACGGTTAGCGATGATTGTGGGCGGGCATCATGGATTTTTCCCATCTCAAGCTGAAGTTGAGTCTCTGAATGATGCACTGTGTGGCACCAATCCAGGCAGTGACTGGCAGCATCGTCGTTTCAGTCAAATCATTTTTGAGCAGTTGCAGGGGTTTGTCGGCTTGACCGCAGCGGATTTACCGAGCTGCTGTGACAATGCCGCCGCGATGATTTTGGCAGGACTAACGACCGTTTCCGATTGGATTGCCTCGAATCCAGATGAAAAGAGTGGTTTTCCCTATGCCAATGACACGCCATTTGAAGAATATGCCGCAGAATTAACGGCGAAGGCTGAGACTGCATTGAAGGCGATCGGCTGGACAAAAATCTCCACGGGAAAACCGTTAAAGTTCTCGGAGTTATTTTCTGAAATTAAAACTCCGCGACCATTACAGGATACCGCGATCGCACTTTCAGACTCCCTCATACCACCCTGTCTAATTCTGATTGAGGCTTCCATGGGAGAAGGCAAAACCGAAGCGGCACTCTATCTGGCAGATTACCTACAGCATCAGGCTTTGGCGGGTGGTTTTTACATTGGCTTGCCGACTCAGGCAACGAGTAACGCGATGTGGCAGCGGGTGCGGGATTTTTTAAAGCAGCGCTATCCAGAAGAGATAGTGAATCTGACCTTGAGCCATTCGGCAGCGGCGTTGAAGGAAGAATACCAGCAAACGGTTTGTCGACTTGATCAGGTGTATGACGACGATGGGCAAAATTCAGCAGGCAGAGTAGGAGCAGGGGAATGGCATACGGCACGGAAGCGATCGCTGCTCAGCCCTTACGGAGTTGGCACAGTCGATCAAGGACTAATGGGGGTAGTGAGATCGAAACATCAATTCGTTAGATTATTTGGCTTGGCGGGGCGGACGGTAATTCTGGATGAAATCCATGCCTATGACCTGTATACCAGCACGTTGCTGGAACGATTTCTGGAATGGTTGGCAGTGCTGGGTTCGCCCGTGATTGCGCTATCAGCGACATTGCCGATTAGTACGCGCCGTTTGTTGGTGACAGCTTATGCCAAGGGCTGTGGCAGTTCAGAGCCGGATTTACCCGCTGCTGAATATCCCCGGATTACTGCATTTTCGGCTGGGACTGTGGCTGTACAGTCGTTTGCGGCATCGGAGCATGTGACGCGATCGCTGAATTTGCAATGGGTGAATGACAAAGAATGGATAGCGGCTTTATGCGACCAGCTATCAGAAGGGGGTTGTGCAGCGGTGATTTGCTCGACAGTCGGACGAGCGCAGGAAGTGTTTCAGCGCTTGCAAGGTGATTTTGCCAAAGATGAGCTGGGGTTATTTCATGGACGGTTTTTGTTTGTCGATCGCGATCGCATTGAACGGGCTTGTCTAGAAAAGTTTGGCAAAACGAGTACCACCCGCCCGCACCGCTATGTTTTGATGGCAACGCAGGTGATTGAGCAAAGTTTGGATGTGGATTTTGATCTGATGATTAGCGATTTGGCTCCGATCGATTTACTCTTGCAGCGATCAGGGCGGCTGCATCGACACACCAGAGCCTATCGACCTGAAAAACTAAATTCTCCAAGACTGTGGGTGGTTTCGCCCACAATTAATCAGGCAGGTAAGGCGGATTTTGGCGCATCAGGTTGGATTTACAATCGCCATATTTTGCTGCGATCGTGGCTAACCCTGCGAAATAAAACCTCCGTGCAATTGCCCGCCGAAACCGATGCCTTGATCGAGTCGGTATATCACCTAGAGGCAGCAATTCCTGAAGATCTAGAACCTGTGCATCTGCAAGATTGGGAGAGTTCTCTCGCCGATTATCAAGTGGGTGAAACCAGTAAGAAAATCGCCCAGGCAAATGCAGTCAAACTGCCACCTGCCAGTGAGGAAGCTCATCCATCTGACTTTACCCGCCAGGGGGAAGCTGATGATGACAATGCGATCGCAAAGGTCACTCGATTAGGAGAACCTACTGTAACCACCATCTTTTTACAGCAAACAGGACAAGGGCTGGTGCTACCGGGAACCGAACAGAGAATTAATTTGAATCAGGTGCCCAATTTAGTCACCATTCGGGGATTACTAGAGCATAGTACTCGGATTGGTAAGCGCGGATTGGTACAGGCATTGATCGCACAGTCTAACCCAGCTAAATGGACTTCGGCACTGTTGCGCCACTGTCGCTATGTGGTACTGAATGCCGAGGACAAGGCCCAGGTGGGAGATTGGGAGCTGGCATTAGATCCAAAACGGGGGGTAGTGATCGAAAAAATGGGTTGATGGGGGCAATCTGAGAACGCTTCAATTTTGGAACCGATAGACATGATGACATTCAATTTGATTGATCAACCTTGGATTCCTGTAGTCAGTCAAGCCTGGCAACGGCAGGAGATATCCCTGACGGAGCTATTTGCCACTTGGGAAAAGCTGCGAGAAATCCAGGCGGATAATCCGCCAACAACGCTGGCAATCTATCGCTTTTTGTTGGCGATTTTGCATCGGGCCTATCAAGGCCCTAAGGATCATGAATTGAATAAGATGCAATTTTATTGTGGCTTGGCAGTGTAGTTCCATTGCGGCAATTCTTGATCAAAGACAATCGCCATTGTTTGCTTAAATTCCTCCGTCACTTTTCGCCCGGTTTG
>JAHHGS010000040.1 GCA_019359715.1 Aphanocapsa sp. GSE-SYN-MK-11-07L
TAAATCACTGCCGTAAGTTTTGAGTTGTCCCATTCTCTTAGCCTCATGCAACTCTGATTTCCTAATCCTCTCTGTTAGTAGAATTCAGTCACTCCTCTCGTAATCTTTGTTTACAAACATACTCTAAAGGAAATTCAAGCTGCTTTCTTTTGAAACTTCAGACATTGTTTTAGATTTTTGCTTGTGACTGGGCATGATAAAAACACCTAATAATCCTCTACCCCGCCATGAAACTCAAATTTATCCCTGTTGGTATCGTTGCAGCGCTCAGTATTTTTTCTGCCCCAGCGGTGGCCGGTTCTGCCACGGATCAGATTTGCGGCATTGGACGGAATATGACGGTTTCGTCCATCAGGGTATATCAGAGCGGGCTTAAAATGATGGACTCAGCCGTTAAGGCGTACACAATGGATGGAGATTTGACGCAAGAGGAAGCCGCAGACATTTTCCAAATGAGGGCTTCAGCCAAAAGAGATAGGGCAATTTCCCTGCGCCAAGCTTTGAACACGGCTGCCGCTTGCCAAGATCCATCGGTCTTGAGTTTAACAAGAGAAGTGTTGGCAACCATAGATCAAGCGCCTAGCCCTTTGACCCAAAAACTCTTGGCGATGCCCTAACCCTTCTTCCGCTCTTTTGCTTTTTTGGCTGACTCCAATAACTTCTTGCGCCGTTGGCACACAGCGCAATTTTTTCATCGTGGGGTTGTGGGTTCGGCATTGCAGTAGGCAGTAGGCAATAGCAAGTAAAAAATTAAGAACCTACACTCTTTCCAACCGGGATAATTAAAGAGTTAAGGTAACTTGTCGCCAGTTGAAATCTCCTAGCAATCCTTCTAGAGGGATAAGATTTGGGGCATAATCAATAATGCAAAAAACAGAACCCTTGCAATGAAAGAGTCTTATGGTTTTAATCTATGGACACTCTCTCCGCCATTATTGATCCAAGTTAGGCCCGCAAAGATGCTAAGGCAGCAGCGATCGCTTGTAAATAGCCTACGGGGTTTTTGCGCTATGTGAACATGCGCCTAAGGTGTCGACTCTTCGAGAATGTCCACTTTTTCGGAGCAAGGTCAGTTTTTCTTATGTCTGGGATTGGGCTAGCCCCAGGGAATGGATTCGATCCTTTACGACTATCAGTCCTCAATCAGAGGTTCATGCTAATCACAATGAAGCCCAGAATAGTTCGCTTCGACGACGAGCCAGCGCTTATCACAGACGACAAAATCACTATGCCAAAGTCGTTGAAGGATTACAGCGAGCTTTGAACGTGCAGCGGTTGATTCATAATTGGGTTCGACCCCATTGGGGATTACAGAAAAACCAGACCCCAGCGATGGCAATGGGCCATCTTGAGCGTCCTGTCACAATGCTCGAACTCCTATCTTCCAGAGGGTTTAAGGACATCACCCCTTAGCTACAAAGAAATAACCTCAATGAATTCAGGCGCGAAGCGCTATGTTTTTAGCGGGCTGAATACTTGCCGTTCTTAAACGTGGCAACAATTCGAGCGCCATTACTCATCGTGTATACGCCGATGCCATCAAAGTTTCCTTTGACGAAATTGCCAGTATAGCTGCTGCCGTCAGGTAGGTTCAGTACCCCTTTGCCTTCATAAAGCCCAGCCAAAAACCCTCCTTCGTAGCGGGTGCCGTCGGGCAATGCCAGCAGCCCTTTGCCATCATACTGCCCCGCCAAGAATCCTCCTTCGTAGCGGGTGCCATCGGGTAGCATCAGCAGCCCTTTGCCATTGTATTGACCTGCTGCAAAATCGCCCTGATACTTCGTGCCATCTCTTAAGGTCAACAGTCCTGGGCCATCATAATTTCCGCCTTTGAATTGACCTTCGTAGCGAGAGCCATCGGCATAGGCTAAAATGCCATTCCCATCGTATTTACCGTTGCGAAAGTCGCCATCGTACTTGGTGCCATCAGCATAGGTTAATATTCCCCTGCCGTTGTAACGCCCATTCAACAACTCACCTTGGTAGGTGCTGCCATCTGGCATTGACAAGCTGCCTTCACCCGTAATCCTGGCCGCCAGCAAAACTTGAGATTCTAGCGCCAAGGTAGGGAAAGGCTGCATTAGACTCGTCATTAAGCAAAGCAGGGTCACTCCGATCGCCCCTTGTCTTGATCGGCAGCGCCCTAAAGCGAGAGGATGTCGTGTGAACATAACAGATACCGAAGTCAGTAAGATAAAGGTTTTTCGGTCAAAATTTGATCGATGATACACACAAATAGGGCAAATTTTAAGGGCGTATTCAGCTTTTAGAGTTTTGAGTGAGTAAACACCTTCAAACAAACAAGGTGGGCAGAATTTTGTCGGTCAGCGCCAGGATTTGTTGAGCAGTAGCAAAGATGCTGGCCAGCCTCGATGGTTGCTGAGCCATTTCTTCCTCTTCTTCCAGCAGCATTTCCGTATAGCCTAAAACGACGGTCAAACGGCTGCGCAAATCGTGCCGAATCTGGCTAGCCAGTTTTTCAGGTGAACCCGTAATAGGAAGAGTAAGCCGCTGATCGATATCTGCAAGTAGCTGTTGGTTGGCTTGGATGATTTTGTCTAGAATCATTGCCTGCTGACTGGGGCATTCGGCTGACAAGAACTGACTGTGATCAAGAATGGTATGGATCAAAGTGCTGAATTCTTGCCGCAGGTCGCCTAGCTCAGATCGATTGCAATCAAAATCACCAAATTTAGAAGTCACAATGGCGCTGGCTAGAATAGAAGGGATGAACAAACTTAGCCGCAAAACCGGACGGGTTGGCTTGGTGAGTCACTGGGTTAAGAGAGCTTCAATTTTAGCCAAAAGTTGAGGCAGATCAATCGGTTTGGTATCGTAATCGTCGCAGCCAGCAGCCAAAGCTTTTTCGCGATCGCCAGACATGGCATGAGCGGTCAAGGCAATAATCGGAATCTGTTGGGTGTCAGCGGCAGACTTGAGTTGACGTGTGGCTTCCCAGCCATCAATCACCGGCAAACTCATATCCATCAAGATTAAGTCTGGAGCGGTACGCTGGGCCTGCTCAACCCCGTCTTGACCATCTATCGCCATCACCACGTTGTAGCCTTTGCGGACTAGCCGTCGAGACAGCATGTCTCGGTTCATCTCGTTATCTTCAATCAGCAGGATTTTGACCATCTTTCAGTTGTTATCGGCGTTATTGTGCGAGGAGTTAGATGCAAAGCAGAGCGAGCTGATTATATAGTGCCCACTGCTCAAATGATTTTGAAGGTTTCCCTCTGCAAGACTTTCAAAATTATTTGTTTCAACTGCTATCGCGATCGCTTCTGCAAGTACCGACAAAAAAAGGTTTAAGAGCAAACACCCTCAAACCCTTTGGATCACTCAAGAATGACTGTCAGGATCTAGAAACTAGATGACTCCTGCATTGGCTAAGCCCAAAATTACCCCTGCACCCAAGATATGACCCAAGCAGGTGGTGCCGAGAACTGCCCCTAAGCCAAACCCGCCAAACAGATTTGAAGAAGGCATGGCTGGGCCAACGCTCGGATATTTGATTGTATATTTTCCAATTGCGATCGCGGCAATATTAGACAGGATCATGATCAATCCAACCACAGGACTCCATTGCAGGGTTGGAGGCACAGTCGCCAATAATGTAGGTAAAAACAATTGCTTCTCTCCTTAAAGCTTGCAAATAAACGGCATCTTTAGCTGAATTTTTACCAAAATCTTTCACCCTCCATTAACAAATGCATCAATAGTTAACATCTTTATGAAGATTTGACTCGATACAGATCGCCCTTATTCATCCATCAGCCAGAGATTAGTCGTGGCAGACTCATCCAAAATTTGTTTGGGTCGCATGACTAAAATGACTTGCGCCAGCAAAGATGCAGTCGGTTCAGATTCAAACCACTGAATTTCTATCTGCTCAGAGCGCTCGACCAAAAAATAGCTGTCCGATCGCCACTCTCGCTGCTGGCGATCAACAATCACTAACACTTGTTCTTGATTGCCGCCAGGGAAGTTAGCGGGCAAGCGATCGCAAGTTGTAAACAATCCCACTGGGTCTTCTGCTGCCAAAATCACCTGCCAGCCTGGAACAGCCACCCAGGCCCCCTCCCCCTTAAACTGCACCATGCGAAAGGGGCCCTGTTCTTCTAGCAAAGGCACGCTTCGGAGGTCAGCTTTGGTCAGCGGCAAGCAACCGATGATCGGAATCATCCGGGGTAAGTCTTCTTCTGAATCGAGCCGATACAGTGGCAAACGGGGAGCGGCTTGGGTTTTGACGACGGTAAAGTCTGTCAGCAGCTTTTCAATTTGTTGACGGGCGCTGGCGGTTTCGGCGTAGCTCAGCCCACGGGCAATCAGCCGCGATCGCTCTTGTAAATTGTCCTGTTGACGGGCCAGCTTCCAGCACTGGTAAGCAACCGCATCTCCAGCCCCATCGTTAAACCCTTCCGGTAGACGGGCCAGCCGAGAAAAATCTTTGAGCGCCTTGGCCAGATCGTGAGCGGACTCAGCGTCAAGTTCTTTCTCCCAGGCCAAACTGGCCGCTTTGACTCGCTCTGGCTGGGTGAGAATCCGAAATTCGTATAAAACATCGCTGCCTTTAGTCCCAAAATACTCGCGCACGTCCGGGGCAGCTTCCCGAATTGTTTCGTAAATTTGGGCAGCGGTAATGATTTGATTTTGTTGGATCGGCTCAAATCCGGTTGCTTCAAAAATTGCCTGGGGCGTGTATCCGCCTTTTTGAAGGGTTTGACAGGCGTGCCCCCAAGCAACCCAATTGCCCTCTTTGCGCCGGAGAGACTGCAAAAGCGCTGCCATTTGGGCGGCCGACTCAGCCGTGACTAAATTTTCTTCTGATTCGCTCATCATTAATCCTCTGGAAAATAATTAAAATTGGCTAAGCTGAGCGATCGACGCTAACGAGCTGCCCTACTTAATAAAAATAGCCCGATTCCGAAACAGCCCAGCTTGGGCAACCAAGCGGCCATTAAGGGTGAGAGTAACCCACCCTCTCCTAGAGACAAGCAAATAAAGCTGACCAAGTAAAAGCCAAAAATGATCATGACGCTCAGCCCAAACCCCTTTGAGTTTGTCGCCTGCCGCGATCGGATGCCCAGGGCTGTACCCACAACTGCAAAAGCAACGCAAACAAACGGCAGGGCAAATTTTTCTTGAATTTGGACTTTAAGCTTACGAATCCAGCGCTCGTCTCCAGTTTGTTCAACTAGACTCAAAAATCGAGTTGCCTCAGCCACATTCATCTGGGTCGGAGGGCGAGTTTCCATCGCCAAGTCTAGAGGAGTCCGGGGGACAGCCAACTGCTTGCGACTAAATGCGTCAATTTCCCGATAGGACTGGTCGGCGGTTAGGCGGTAAAGTGTGCCGTCACTAAAGTCCCACGCTTCAGCCGCTGGATTCCAAGTCGCAGTCTTAGCCACCAAAATTTCTTTCAGTTTACCTTCAGAAAAATTGAGGATGCTAATCTGCTGCATCTTTTTGCCATCAAACCGGCGTGCGTAAAAAATTCGCGCCAGGGCATCACCGACGAACTCTCGATAAAAAATGTTTTTATCTCGATAGGGAGACTGGACGCGATCGAGGGCTTGGGCCCGTGTCAGCTCAGCTTGGTAGCTGGTAGCAGGGACGATCGCTTCGTTAAAAACAAAGGTAATCCCGGTCATCACTAAGCTCGCTAAAATTGCTGGCACCGCCATCCGATAAGCACTCACCCCAAAACTTTTGAGAGCAGTAATTTCACTGCTTTTAGAAAGACTGCTGTAAGTCAGGAGCGTACTCAGAAGCATTGACATTGGAAACGCCAGTACCAGATAGGTAGGCAAGGCCAGCCCAAAAACAGTGAAGGCGGCCGCCAGAGACATCTTGCCATCGGAAACCAAGCGTACAAGGTCAAAGATAATGCCAATCGCCGAGGCAACGGCCGTAAAAGCAACCACCCCAAACAGAAAAGGAGCCGCCATTTCAGCCACAATGTAGCGCTCAATCATCTGGAAGCGGCAAAAATGAATGCTTGTTTTAGACCGATCGCTTTTGGGAAATAGCACTAAGGCACTCACGACTTAAGTTAGGACTGCCGGGATCACCAGCGGGCAGCCCAGCCAAAACCAACTTTAAAGGACAAGTTTTCGGAGATAATTGAATTAATCGCACCAATGGCAAAATCCTCAATCTATTCTATGCCTCTTAACCTGGGTGACACTGCTCCTGATTTTAGTTTGCTAGATGCGAATGGCGATCGCATTACTTTGACCGATCTGCAAGGCAAGTGGGTTGTGCTTTACTTTTACCCCCGCGACAACACCCCCGGCTGCACGAAGGAAGCGTGCAGTTTCAAGGAAAATTACGCCATTCTGCAAGCTCAAGGCGGGTTTGTGTTGGGGGTTAGCACCGACAATGCTAAATCTCACCAGAAATTTATCAACAAATTTGACCTGCCGTTTCCACTGCTGTGTGATGAAACTGCCCAAGTGGCAACCCAGTATGAAAGCTACGGCCCGAAGAAATTTATGGGCAAAGACCTGGTGGGGATTTATCGGCAGACTTTTTTAATTGATCCCAGCGGCAAAATTGCCAAAATCTATCGCAAAGTCAAGCCAGACACTCATGTGGCCGAAGTGTTGGCTGATTTAGCCACCCTGAGCGGGTAAACCTAAATGAAAGGCCTATGGCGATTTGCCCAAACCGTACTGGGGATAATTTTTCGCCACCCCGTCACAGGCGTCTCCATTATTCCAATCCTGCCAGATGGCCAAATTGTCCTGATGCAGCGACGAGATAATGGGCGCTGGGGCGTGCCGGGCGGCTTTGTCGATTGGGGAGAAACCATCGCTACCACCGTCAAGCGAGAACTCAAAGAAGAGACTGGACTAGACTTAGTCGAAATCTCTCAATTGGTAGGCGTTTACTCGGCTCCCGATCGCGACCCCCGCGTCCACTCCATTTGCATTGTCGTCGAAGCCTGTGTCGAGGGCAATCTGCACATTTCTGATCCATTAGAAGTCCTAGCCCTGCAAGCTTTCACCCGTGAGACGCTACCAAAAGAGCTGACCCATGATCATGCTGAGCAATTGGAAAACTACTTTCAAGGCGGCACAACTGTGGCCTAACCGAGCTTACCCTATCTCTGGAGACAAATCACGCCGCCCGGAATATGAAAGGCTCTTGCCCCCGCATACTGACTGCAATTCGGATTCGCTCGGAGCGGGATGGCGGTTGGGGTATTGTCAATCGGACGAGTTAGACAGGCATAACCTCTATTAATCGCTACACCCCTTGTCCCAGGGTAAATGCCACAGTCAACGCTGACATTTGAGTAGCCAGGTGTTGGGACAGGAGGAGGCACAGACAGCGGTAGCCCCTGCTCTGAAGTTGGTGAAATAAAAGCAGGCGGCGGGGTGAGACCTCGGCTGCCCGATCGCCCACCCGCGGGCGGATAGGGAATAGGTAGAACCGATTGGGCTGAGCTCGCTTCACTCAGCAGTGGGTCTGCCCAGCCTGAAATCAGCAGGGCGAAAAACAGCGATCGCCATCTCCCCATCTTCATCGCAGTTGATGGCTAGAGGGCTTGAATCCATTCGTAAACTTCGTACTCTGTCCAAATGCCATTTTTCCAGTAGGGGTCAGCTTCAACCAGTTGGCGGACGATCGCCTCATTATCAGCTTCGTAAAGCCCAAACACTCTAGTCACATCCTGGGTTGGGCCAATTGTAATCAATTGGCCGGCGGCCTTTTGGACTGCCAATCCGTCTAAATGAGCCTGTCGATAGGGCGTCCGCTTTTCCAGCACATCCTGACAGTAGCTTCCCCACAGCACATACTTTGGCATAATTCTCTTCTGACGATGCAGTGCCATCTTCTCACGATAGCGATCGTCAAAAGAGGTACATCTCAACCGAGCGACTTAGATGCTTAAATGCCTAGAGCGATCGCATAAACTTGCTACCGTCTATTTAGTCTTCGTCCCAGCTTTCAACGGCCAGCAGATCTTGAATTGGGTCTTGTACTGAAAAGCCGAAGTCCTGTAGCTCCTGCTTCCAAAAACTCCACTCTTCGCCGTAGAGGAGAGCAACTTTCCACAGGCTGTCGGTTGGTTTGAGTTTCCGAGAGTCAACAAGCGATCGGACTTGTCGCTGAAATTTGACCATCGGTTGAATAACCTGCTGGGTCATACTATCAATCATTGAGTTGGCTTGATTTAATTTTGGTAATTGATGAAAGGCAGCAAACAGTTAGCCGCATGAACTTTTAATTTTGTCCCCTAGACCTTCATCATAGACTACGCCTAGCCGGATTGAACAATGCTTAGGATTGAGAGGACTGTTTGAAATTTTCTGAGTCAGAGATTAATTATTCTGATCATTGCTCGTCACTACCAGTTCACTTCTAAGTAGAGTGAAGATGGCTTAAAGCCTCTTCCAGTCAGATTTACATTCGAGAGTTATTCGCCAAAGCCAGCGCAGTTGTGCAGGTTTGCGACAGCAAAAACGCCCAATCTACCGCCAGTCAAGAATTGTCGAATTTGTTATGTTTTGTTACAACGTAGAAATGTTTCGCAAAATCAGGAACGTGCAATGCTGGGTGGACTGATTGGCTCTAAAGGATCTGCACAAACAGATTTTGGTGAACAGCTCCTGAATACGGTAGCCAGTAAATCGATCGCTCATCTGTTTAGTCAGAGTGAGTCGGTTGAAGTGCAGGTGCGCTGCTACCCCTCTAGCAAACTGCTTCAGGGCAGTATTGACAGTTTTAAGATGCAGGGAAAAGCGCTAGTGATTCGCCGCCAATTCCCGGTTGAGCTAATGTCGTTTGAAACAGATGCGGTGACGCTAGACTTTGGTTCGGTTTTGCAGGGGCAAATTCGGCTCAAGCAGCCAGTGCAGGCGATCGCCCAGGTAGTGCTGTCGGAAGCAGGCATTAACCAGGCTTTCCAAGCCGAACTGGTGCAAAAGCGACTAGAGAATGTTTCTAACCCAGAACTAGATGCAATTTCAGGCGATGAGCCGATTAACTTTGCCAATGTGCAGGTGCAGCTTTTAGCCAATAACCAGGTGCATTTGCAAGCTACCGCCGACTTGCCCTTTCACGGTCAAATTCCAGTCGATGTGATTACGACCTTGACCGTAGAGCGACGACGCCGGATTGGGTTCAGTCAACCTCAATTTCAAGCGGTAGCTCCAGATAGCGAGGCGATTTCTGAGCGGCTTTCGGAAGCTTTTGTCAACATTCTGAATGGGATGGTTGATCTAGATCGGTTTGACCTGGATGGGGTGACAATGCGGATTAATCGGCTAGAAACTGAAGCCCAAAAGTTAATTTTTAGTGGCTATGCCCAGATTGATCACTTTCCTAAAGCCGGTGGTTAGTCGCTACAACGATTGCTCTGTCATCGGTAGGGAGCTTCATGCTTAAACTGATCAAAGTGATTTTTGAAAGCCTCTTGGAGCGAGACTTTCGAAAAGTGGCTGATATTCCATCTGGGCAAAAGTTGCTATAGACTCATTAGAGTAAATGCGAGATAACTTTGCCCTATGAGCTTCTCAGGTTTCGGGATCAACTGGCGCGGACTCTTTACTTGGGTTT
Source organism: Aphanocapsa sp. GSE-SYN-MK-11-07L (assembly GCA_019359715.1). GTDB lineage: Bacteria > Cyanobacteriota > Cyanobacteriia > Thermosynechococcales > Thermosynechococcaceae > JAHHGS01. Next base: position 9,574 of record JAHHGS010000040.1, read on the forward strand.
TAGCGCTAACGACGGCGTTTTTGGTCAGTTGCGGTGGTTCAACTGTGCAAGCTGCTCCTCCTACCTATACTCCAGTTCAATTAGAACGAATTGCCGACTATAAGACTTACATTGTTGCCAACTATCAGCGGATGACCGACTTAAAAAAAGAAATTGAGTCCAAAGACTGGGAAGAAGCCAAAGCAATTATGAGCGGCCCCTTGGGACAAATGTTTTTAGACATGCGGAACGTGAACCGTAATCTGCTGCCGCAAGCTCAAGCGACGGCCACAAAAGTCACGCGGTCTTTGTTTGATGATTTTGTCGATATTGAGCAAGCGGGAGCCACGAATAATTTAGACGACGCCCTGCAAGCCTACAGCAAAGCTGAGCAGGATTTCGATCGCTTCTTGCAGCTTTTGCCTGAAAGCTAGACTTTGACCCGATGACTCCACTCCAAGTTGGAATTGTTGGCTGTGGAGTCGTCGGAGCAGCGATCGCCTACGAGCTGTCTGGGCAACTCAACCTAGCGGTCACGGTCGTCGATCAGCGATCGCCGGAGCAGTGGCACTCAACCGGGGCAGCTTTGGGGGTGCTAATTGGAGCGCTTAGCCAAAAATTGAAGGGTCGTCACCTGCAACTGCGTTGGGATAGCCTTAAGCGCTATGAAACCCTGATCCCAGAATTAGTAGCCCTGACGGGTGAGGCGATTCCCTACAATCGGCTGGGAATTTTAGAGCTTTGTTTTGACCCAGCAGACTGGCAGCGCTGGCAGCAAGTCGCGACCGTTCGGCAGTTGCAGGGGTTTGACTTGCAGCTGCTCAGCCGTGAGCAAGTTGCCGAGCGCTATCCAGAAGTTGGCTTGGCCCGCTCTCTGGTGGGGAGTGGGTTAACGATTGGGGGCGTTTGTTCGCTTCGCGATCGCCAGGTTGATCCCGTTGCCTTAACGCAAGCCCTGATTCAAGCTGCCCAACTGCGGGGAGCAAACGTGCAGTTTCAAACTCAAGTTGAACGAATTGGCAACAATCAGGGGCAAGTCCAAACCCTGTATACCTCTCAAGGCAGCATTCCCGTTGACTGGCTAGTTGTAGCAGCCGGTCTGGGTTCGACTCCTTTGACGGTGCAACTGCAATCTCCAGTCGAGATTCGTCCAGTTTTGGGGCAAGCCCTGCACCTCCGCCGTCCTACCCCTCTTGATTCCCCTCGTCCTGTCATCCAAGCTGAGGATGTGCATTTGGTGCCGTTGAATGCCTGGGATCTCTGGGTGGGGGCCACGGTTGAGTTTGCCGAGGCGGGAGGTTTAGTGGCTGACGCAGCTCGGCTGGAACAAGTCCGTCAACAGGCGATCGCCCTGTGTCCAGATTTAGCGACTGCTCAGGTAATACGAAGTTGGTCTGGCTTACGCCCCCGTCCCGAAGGGCGATCGGCTCCCGTGGTGGAACCCCTGAACGGCTATGAGAACGTGCTGCTGGCGACGGGACACTACCGCAACGGCGTTTTATTGGCTCCAATCACGGCGCTCAAAGTTCTGGACTGGATTCGGGCTGCTACGGCTTGAGGCTTTGCGTTGTCTAAATTTGTTCTTTAAAACTTTTGACTCCAAGACCAACAGACTACGATCGCCAGTTTCAGGATCGCCGCTCTTGCAGTTTGCGATAGACCGCCCGCAAATCTACATTGTGGTGAGCCAGGGCAACCAGCGTGTGGTAGAACAAATCTGCCACTTCACCCGCGATCGCCTCTGGGTCGTCATCTTTGCAGGCCATCACTACTTCGGCACTTTCCTCACCAATTTTTTTGAGAATTTTGTTGTCTCCCGCTTGCAGCAAGCTACAGGTATAGGAATTTGCCTGGGGGCGATCGCGGCGATCGCAGACGACTGCAAACACCTGCGAGAGCGTATCGGCTGGCGGCGGGGCTTTGGCTTCGCCGACTTGATGAAAGCAACTGCGTTCGCCCGTATGGCAAGCAATATCACCAATTTGCTCCACCCCAATCAGCAGCGTATCGCTGTCGCAGTCATAGCGCAGCGATCGCACGTTTTGGACGTGCCCTGAGGTTGCTCCCTTCGGCCATAGCTCAGCCCGCGAGCGGCTCCAGAACCAAGTTTGACCCGTTTCTAGAGTTTTGTGCAGTGACGCTTGGTTCATCCAAGCCATCATCAGCACTGTCCCATCCAGGTAATCTTGGACGATCGCCGGCACCAAACCGCGATCGTCGTAGCGAATTCGCTCAACCGGAATTGCGGCGGGGAATGCGTTGGGGGAAATCATAGATTTTTCTCGTACTGTTGCAGGATAAACCGACAAGTTTACAGACAGTGGCTAGGATAGTCTTTTGGTCATGCTTCACCGTGACTCATCGCCATGTCAGATTTGCCAGAACTACCCCACTCTATTTTCTCTGAATCCGACAATCAATTGTCTCGCACCTTGCGGGTGGGACAGTTGCAGAATCTAATTCAAACCCTGCGGATTGCCGATGAAGTGGCGAAACAGGGGTATCTAATCAGCAGTTCTGAGCTGGCAGACCTGATGGACATTAACGCCAGCGCCGTCACCAGTCGGGGCGATGAGTGGGTGTGGCGAAACTGGGTTGTGTCTAGAGTAAGGCGGGAAGGCAATCAAATTCTTTGGCAGCTAGAATGGGTGGACTAAAGTCCATTCACCTACCAGATTGAGGAATTAACGCCGAGAGGCGCACCTATCGCGGCGCGCCTCTTGGTCGGTCTTTTTAGATTTGCGATGGAGCAAAGTTAACTACTTTCCAGACTTGTCGCCCAAAATCTGCTCTTTGTATTCATTCAACTGCTGAGAAAAATCCTGGCGGCGATCGGCAAACAGCAGGTAACGGTAAATAAACCAACTGGAATAGCCGAATCCAATCAGCTCTAGGACAGGCGCGAAGAAGGGAATTGCGTTAATTACTTCTAGCAGTGCCAAAGACAAGGCCACGAACGGAATTGTGGTTAAGACTAGTCCGGCGGTCGTCAGTGGCTTTTTGTATTCCCCAGAAAACTGATCAAACTGCTGCGGAAACTCATTCAGCAGCCAACGCAGCTTTTCTTGGGCAGTCTGCTGCCAATCTTGTTCACTATTCATTGAGGGCTGGTCGGAAGCAACTTTGGTCAGCGGGCCTTCACTTGGATCAATCATGTTCATTGGCTTTGGCTTAACCGTGGCCACTTCCACTGGGGGTTTTACTTTAGTCACTTCTGGTGGGGTAAATTCAGAGGTGTTATTTTCCATTGCTCTCATGGGGAATTATGAACGGCGATCGCTAGATTTTAACGGTACATAACGCAAGAACCAAGCCTATTATGCTATCGCTTGCAATTTATGAAAGACCATTATCTTAACGGCATCTCCTATCTTAGCGATTTGCTCTTAATTGTCTAGTTTGAGTTCAAAGAAGGGGTTGTACGAAAATCTGATCAATACTCAGGTCAGAAAATGTAACTCAAATTACAAAAGTAGTCGCAAGCGAAGACAAGATTCATGGTTACTGCCCGAACACAGTTCTGATGCAGAAATTGAAGTTGTGAGCTATTTCGATTCGAGTCAACTGTTTGCAGCTTTTTGAGGCGGGGAGGGAAATCCAGGCAGAAAATTTGCCGATTTTGAACCGTTGAGAACTAGCAAAATTATCTATGCCGAAGGTTTTAATTAGAAAAATTAATCACCCAGCCAAAAGAGTTATTGTAGGATGTACAAAGTTGGGGTGTGAGTGAACTCGCTTGAATACTTGATCTGAGTTCATGACTAAGTCTTGACATTTCGTGGGTAGCCTAATCCCAGGGTTGGTCATCAACCAATGTCTGCCTGGGAGCGGAGGAACCAAGTTTTGGGGCTAATCTCATTTTTGAGAGAGATACCTTCCAATCTCAGCCCGTCAGCTAACTTCGTCGGCAATGGAAGGAGTACTAAAGGCTTTCGCTAGATATAGCACTTGTCCTTGGGGTCTCCTTTAAATCAAAAGCGGTCGGCTCTTAAGAGCGGCGATCGCCTACCCCACCTCTCATCTTTTGATGATTTCGAGAGGATACGGCTGTGAAATGTCAATTTTCTGTCCAGATGATTGGTCAGCTTTTCAGTTCCTGTAAAACGCTTGTCAGCGTGGCAGTCTGAGCAAATTGCTCTGTTTGTTGCTTGTAAAATTAGCAGCCTAAGAGCCTAATTGTCCGGCGATCGCCTGCAAGGGACTTTGCCCAGACCATTCCTACAGCAGTCCAAATTGTCTGTAGTTGAGGCTGAGGCGCTTTCAAATCAGCGTCCAGCGTTGCCTTGACAGTCTTAATAATCAGCGGTTCCAGTTTCCTGAACAGTAGGTCTGCGATGACTTGCCGTTTATACCGCTCAGTTAATTGCAGTTTTAGAGAAAGGCAGGCACAGTGAATATCAAATCCATGCTCATGCGCCTCGAAAGCGCTCTTCATCGAAATGATTTACTGACCCAGTTAGTTTTACTCCCTGGTCAGTCTATCCCTGCAGCCGATCGCTTTACCCTCGTGGTTGGCTACAACAGTTCACCTAAAAGTCATGCCGCCCTTGACCTCACCCTCTGGATTGCCCATCAAACCCGTCTGGCCACCGGTCGGGAAGTGATGGTGCAGGTCGTCTATGTTGCAGATGGTGAGTCAATTAGCCAGTACCTAGACAATTACACGCTTGATAACTCTGACTTGGTCTGTGCCGTCGAGTTGGATGCAAGCCAACCCAGGGGTGTGAGCACATTGGTCAGAGCAGCAGCGATCAGTGCTAAACAACCCCAACTGCAAACAGAACTGCTGAGGCAGGCAGACCAAGCCCTCTGGCAGGCTCGTTGTTTAGCCAATGAATGGCGAGGGTCACTGAAAACCCACCTTCGGTTCGGACATCCTGCGACTGAGTTGGCAGATATTGTGGCATCAGAACAGGCAGCGCTGCTGATTTTAGGCTGCACGACGGCAAATCATCCAATTGTGCGGAAGTTGGGGACTGATTTTCCTTGCCCTGTGCTGGGAATTCCATCCCTTAATTAAGTAGCCGATGGTCGAGTGGATTCGCTGTCGATTGTAAAACACCTCAATCCATTCAACAATCACAGTCTTAGAATCGTGGATTAAATAACCTGTAATTTTGGCTTTGCGGTGTAATTCCATTGAGGCAAGAATTCATCAAAAACAATTTTCGGGTTGGATTTGAAGTCTTCAGCTACTTTTCGACCTGTCTGATAGGTTT
>JAHHGS010000041.1 GCA_019359715.1 Aphanocapsa sp. GSE-SYN-MK-11-07L
ATATTACCTGCCGAAGTTTCTCAAAAATGACCCGCCGAGGTTGCTGTCATTTGGGTGCCGAAGTTAGTGTCTTTAGGCCGCCGAAGTTAGTGTCTTTGGGCTGCCGAGGTTAGTGTCTTTAAGCAGCCAGCGGGTAACTTTTTTGCCAGAGATCTCCTAGGATAGCTCTGATACGGGTTTCAGTTCAACCGCTCCCATGGCCTGAGATTGTTCCAGGCTAGACCCATACAAATCAACAAATTGCTTGAAAAGCTGCATTGTTTTGTGATTTGAAACTTTATCGCAGTTAACCAGTTGGCGCAGATTCCCATTGGCTAGCTTGCGGAGATAGGGCAGGTCTTCAAGTAGAGTTATGCAAGATGCACAATGCAAGAAGACTTGGAAGATTGGCTTTGGAAACACCAAGTTACTGTACATGTCAATGAATAACTTGTGTACATCATCGCCAAGGGGGAGAATGTTGAACATGACAACAATTTTCTTGTCGCTGTAGATTGGAATGTCTAGCTCAATTGTGTAAGGAGTGTGCAGGGTCAACTCAACTTCAACAACCGGCTGTCTCCAAATCCTTAATATATTGAGTGAAGAGTTCAGGATGGTTTTAAATTTAATGCTTCCGCCGATCGCAGTCGCTTCAAACTGACTCACATCAGCAACTTTCAAGCCATTTAGGCTAAAGCAGTGAACTGATTCCAGATGTTTTAGGTTCAACAGGTGATAGATCTGACAGAGATAAGGAATGGGTAAAACATACTCCTGACTAATCAGGTGATGTTCGTCTAACTGAAGCATTCTTGCTTCAGTTTGATGCAGGTATGCTTCATGTGGGGGCGCAACTGAATCTAGTTTGTAATACTTGAGGGTACTAATATGCTTAGCACTCAAACCTGCAAACTCCAAACTTGCTTCCGGCCTCAGATAAATCCAGCCAATGAACAGCAGAAAAACTACAAACAGATGCAGTGTTTCAGCGATCGACAGACGGCTGTCTGCCAGAAACTCAAAGCTGCGGCTGACAATCCTAAATATCCAATAGAGGATTCCCAAGCTCCAAATACTGATGCAAAGTTTTGTCATGGAGCAAGCAGCTTTTGTAGACGAACTGGTATCTATTCCCTCACAGCCAAAACCGTGAGGTTAATCACGCTTTGTGGAAAACTCTCTACGTACTATGCAGCAAGCCATAGCAATCCTCGGTGAATTGTGAGAAAGGCTTCAATGTGAAACCTTTCTCACAAAGCCCCTTAATCTCACAACTGATTTAGGACTGCTAGATCAGCCAGCAGATTTAACGATCGGTAAAATAACGAGACGAGATCGCCAAATCCCGATCGCAAAACAATCAGGACTATGCTTGGACGACCAGCTTGACACTGGCATTCTGTAAGCCAGGACGTTTGACTGCTGCTAGCGTCTGCGCGATCGCATAGTTCTGGTTAATCGAGTTGATCAATGCAGCCATATCGTGTTTTCTAGCCACACCCCAGAGGTCAGCAACAAGGTCAAACGAGCCGTCTGCATTGCGAGACCAACCTAAGTCGTAGTCACCCTCAAGCACAGCAACGATATCAGCCCGAACTCGTTGACCATCAGAACCCCGCACTTCCGCGTTAGTTTGAACAACCATGCCCATATGACGGAGGGAGGATTTCAGAATCTCAACATCAGTCAGTTTGCTGCGCAGGATATTGAAGTGAGACATACTGATTCCTTTAACATTAATCGTCTGTGAGCAATCTTGAGCCTGTTTCGAGCCATCAACATAGCCAACCGGCTAATTGTCTTTGGCAATTAGCCTAGTTGGACTAGGGAGTTATTACTACTGTTTGCATCAAATTCCAGAAGTGAAGAAAGCCCTGACCAGAAAACACTTCAATCAGCAGGATAGACACAAACCCGATCATTGCCAGACGACCATTCCAACTCTCAGCCTGACGGCTGAATCCCCAACGCCAACCGTTGCGGTCTTCAACAGAATCGATTTGCTTTGTAGGATTTGCCATGATAGATACTCCAGATTGGATGACTTAAAAAACCAGATTCACTCAAAGTTCTGAGGCTAAAATCTTGCTCAGGCCTGGCATCAATTCACTTTGATTGAGTGAAAGGAGGGCAGTCCAGAGCTAGCGTCAGTTGCTAACGTTTAAACAACAGGTGACTTTAGGAGATTTCTTAGAAAGATTTTACCCTTCGAGTTGTGCCCTTCGACTGCGCTCAGGGCACGGCTGGCTTCGACTGCGCTCAGGGCACGGCTGGCTGAGCGTAGTCGAAGCCAGCGGGTAACTTTTTTGCCAGAAATTCCCTTAGCCGATCGCAGATGGAAACCCTTCAGTTGAATAGTTAGCCATTTTCCAGGCCGCCAAACCCCCAACTAGTTCAGCAATATGCTGATATCCAGCATCACGCAGCTTCGATGCTGCTTCAGCCGTTTGTTGGTCTGTTTCGCCGTAGACATAGATGTCACGAACGAGTTCAAGGCTGGCCTGGGCACGAACCACAAGTTCGTTCATCGGCATCGCGATCGCTCCCATGATGCGGCTAGCGTTGAAAGCAGCTCTATCTCTGACATCGACAATGGTTAAGGCAGGTTCGCCCCAATCCAGTCGATTCTTTAAAGCACTGACGAGGGATCTGTCCTGAATCGGTTCAGGAATGAGAACAAGTCCGAAAAAACTAGCCATATTTCATCCAGAGGTGAGTGTTTATTGTTAAGCAGCCAGGATTGCTGCCTCTTAAGGAGAAACAGCATCCAAATCTAATTTCCACTCTTTCTTCAGAAGCTCCTGAAACAATGTGTTCCGAAGCATCATCAGCTTTTGCTGCTCTACCAGAAGCTCTTGTGCCTGTTCACGAGATATCTGCTGTACTTGTTCTGAAAATTGCCTGAGACTGAATTCTTGTTCTAGAGTGAGTTCCATTGCTACCTCCTATACCCAAACCTGGGTAAAACTGTGGGCTAAACATGTAGACCAACTGCCTTGAAATTCCGTTCTGAGGTGGACTAGCTGGCTAAGATTCGAGCGTAGGCTTTAAATTTGCCATTGATTAGGAGTAACAGCACAAACAGTTCGTTGCGTTATGTAAAGCAGTATAACAAATTATTTATATAATTTGACAATTTTGAGAAATTGTGGGGTGCTACATTTTTCTTGATCATGCAAACCTGATCGGAGCCAACGGCCTACGCTTTCACTCTAACCAACTGATGTTTCATTTCTAGGGTTATTTGTTTGACAAAAATCCCCGTTTATGATTTTCAGTCAAAAATGGAAGATTGAAACGATTTCAACTCATCCCAACAGAGCCGAATCAAATCGCATCTTCCCTTCATCTCGACTGAAGCATTTTGGTATTGACGGATTTAAACCTGATTACGAGCAGCAACAGAGTCAAGCCGATCGCCAGTCCCCCCCCTGTGATCGCAATTAGCGGCGTCGTCCAATGACGAATCATAATTGCTACCAATGCCCAAACAATAACCAGAGTGTAGGCAGTGTCATGACGTTGCAGAGCAATATAAGCCGCGCTCGCCGCGCTCACCAGCATCATGATTACCGTCCAAACCGCAGGAGCAATTCCCCAACCGTTCCACTTGAGGCTGTAGAGGGCGATCGCAATGTTTACCACTGTAGCAACTGTAATCCAGCCCAGGTAAATGCTAATTGGGGTCTGGATCAGCCACCGATCTTGGCGCGAGACGCGCTGCTCTCCAATTCCAAGCCGTTGGTACATGCCAATCAGCGACAATAAAATCCCTAACATGGCAATCACAGACAGCGGAAACAGACGAGCCAGAAACAGATAAATCCAGGCGCATTGAGCAACAGAAGCGAATACGAGCAGATAGCCACTTCGCTGTAAGCGCGGGTTTTGGCGCTGGGTCGGTTGGAGTTGATAGATCCCAAACCCGATCAAACCTAAATAAATGAGTCCCCAAATCGCAAAAGCATAGCTGGCAGGAATAATTTGAACGGGAGCAAAAAGCGTATTGGAAAGCTGGCCAATGTTAACGCCATTCAAGGGAAAGAAATTAGAGAGGGTATTGATCGCAATACTGCCTAAAATCGCGGCGAGGGTGATGATTTGTCGCCGGCGATCGGGGTCAAAGCCTTGGCTAAAGGATTTCATCGGATTTTAGCGGGGGTAGAGTTGCCTTGGTCACTGCTTGAGCTGGCTTAACAAGCGGCGCGATCGCGATTAAGCTTAATAAGGTTAGTTGGATGCATTCACCCAGACTTTCATTTCGGTCAGATTTAACGTCCCATATTGGGTGGCTAAGGCAACATCAGCCGCATCTCGACCATAGGCGATCGCAATCCGGTTGCCGCGAGGTTTGGGCTGGGTTGCATCAAAGGTATACCAGCGATCGCCAACAAAGGCTTCAAACCAGGCATGCAGATCCATTGGCTCTAGTTGATGAAGGTAGCCGACCACCATCCGAGTTGGAATCGTCAAACTGCGGCAGAGGGCAATGCCAAGATGGGTTAAATCACGACATACGCCAACTTTTGTCTTGGCTGTCTCAACGGCTGATGTTGAGGCATCGCTGGTTTCGTAGCGATACTCAACGTTGGCGTGAATCCAGCTCCGAATCGCTTCAACTTGATCGTAGGCAGCCGGAATTCCGGCGACAATTTTGTTCGCTAAACCAGCCAGTAAATCTGACTGGCAGTAGCGACTAGGTAAGAGAAACTGGAGCACGTAATCGGGCAAATTTTGAATCAGAACAAATGGAGCGCCTGGTTGAACATCAATCTGGTCAGCCGTTTCCACGACAGCACTTGTTTCAACCCGAAATAAACCTGTAGGCGTGATCAAGCGTTGACACAAGTTGCCATAGTTATCGACATATTCAATCACCGAAACACTCGGATCAAACCGATATTCCTCCCGCATGACAAACTGGCCAAAGCCGCTGCGAGGTCTGAGCATCAAGATCAGCGGAGCTGGCGCACTCGCTTCAAATAACAGTTCGCATCCAGCACTGAGCCGCATAGATAGACCTTGTATAAATTCAAAAAACTGAGGATTTAAGGCAGTAAAAGTGAGCTAAATAGCTTCCCAGAGGCTGAACTTAACCTGCTGGACTTGACCCAATTACTAATTATAACTTGTGCAGCTTGATCAGAAAGCGCGATCGCTGTTGAAAATCAACTACCCCGCCGCAAGCGGACGGGGTATGCAAATCGTTTTGCTCCCAAACCGCAGATTTGGATTGCAATCCGATTCTTTCGCTGCAAGCAGCGGGGAATGTACCCCTATTAGATTCAAAATTAAGTTAATTGATTGGATTTGCAATCCTGTTAGTGAATTATTAATGCCATGATTTGATAATTTGAACTTAAAAATCTGCTATTTGATTAACAGCAATCCTTAAATTGATAGAGATAGCAACTGCCAAATAATCGCTCCTTTGACTGATGCTCTCAACTCAATATTTTTGTTTAATTGAATAATAATTAGAAGTTCTGACTTAGTAGGCGTAGCTATGGGAAATATCAACATTGGGTTGACAGATAGTCAACGACAAGGGGTCATTGACCTGCTGAATCATGATGTAGCTGATGCTTATTTACTGTTGGTAAAAACCAAAAAATACCACTGGGATGTGATTGGGCCTCAGTTCCGCACCTTGCATCAGCTTTGGGAAGAACACTATCAGGCACTGACAGAAAGCATTGATGCGATCGCCGAAAGAGTTCGGACGCTGGGCGGCTATCCGGTCGGTTCCATGAAAGGCTTTTTGGAGTTGGCATCAATCAAAGAACATGCTGGCGATGTCCCCTCGGCTACCGGCATGGTATCGCAGCTAGTCCATGACCATGAGCAAATTATTCGCAACCTGCGAGAACATATCGATCAGTGCAGCGAGAAGTTTCATGATGTCGGGACTGCCGACTTTTTGACAGGACTGATGGAGCAGCATGAGCAGATGGCCTGGATGCTACGCTCATTCCTAGAAGGAACAGCAGTCAAGTCCAGTGGAGATCAGCCTGGCATGAATAAGCAAGTCACCGTCGGAGTGTAAAGTAGTCGGTTAAAAATCGGCTGGTCAAAAATTGCTCTCCAATTTTTGACCAGCTTGGACTTTTCTGATCAGTAATTTAGAGAAATTATCCTAGAGGTAATCATGGCAGATTTCTTGAAAGAGCAAATCATCACAGATTTGCAAAAAGCTAAAAGTGAAGGCAAGCTTCGGACTGAACGGATTCGAGAAATTGTTAAATCAGCAGTTTCCCAAGCTGTGGCTGAAGTGAAGCAAGGAACTGGAGAAATTCGCACTGTCAGCAAGAGTATTCTTTCTACTGTGATTGAAAACTTGCAGGCGGAAGGCGAAGATCTGAAAGAAGAAGTGACTGCTGCGATTGAGGGTGTAATTGCAGGGATTAGTCAATCCAAGCAAAAGTCAATTGCTCAAACACAGTCAGAAATAAAGCAACTGCAAGCCAAAGTCGAACAAGAAGAGGCAGATTTGCAGGCTGAAATTGATACTACTCTGGTTGAGATTGAGAGCAGTGGAAATCATTCTTCTTCTAAACTTGAATCTGCCCTAAGTTCTGCGCTCGAAAGCTTCAAAACAAGTGAGGAGTTTGCCTTAATGCGTAAACGCTACGGGCAATTGCAAGCCCAGCTTGAAATTCTGCAAGCAAATCTAAAAGCTCGCTACAGCCAGCGGCACGAAGAAGTAGAAAAACATCTAGAAACTGCCAAAGGCTGGTATGAAACCACTCGCGAAAAGGCAGAGCCAGCGACTGAGCAGATCAGTCAAAAACATGCTGAATTCGAGGGCAAAATGAGTGAAGCGGGTACAGCCTTAGCGCGCAAAGAAAAGCGGGTCAAGATCGCCCTTAAGGATTTGTGGCGAGCGATCGCAGATTTAGTCTAAGAATTAGTCTAGGCAGCAATGACAGCCAAAAATGCTAGATATTCCAATCGGATATCTAGCATCTTTAACGATGAAAAATCACAAACTCGCTGAATTAATTGCTGCCGGGGAAACTAATAAACGTTCTCAGCGTTCTTGTCAGTTTCGCGATCAATGTTTTCGTAGAACTTGGCGATCGCCCAAACTGCATGAATGATCCCAGGAACCCAGCCCAGAATTGTCAGCAGAACATTGATTAAAAGAGTAGTGCTAATTCCATAGGTCAGAAAGACTCCCAAGGGTGGCAATAACAGACCAATGATCAACCTCGTTAGCTTCATAATTCTTCCTTAAGTTGCCTGAATCAGTTCTATATGTAGTCTAGGTTGCCAAATTCTTTGCTCAAAACAGCTCTCTCATCAGAGAGATTTGTGTCTATATCTTTCTTCGTGGTAGTACAGCACGATAAATCTGTCCTCTGAGCGAGATCAAAACCGAATCGCAAAGCGGAAAATATGTGCTGGTAGAACAATTCTATAGTGATTCAGTTTGAGGAAAAATCATGTTTTCATCCCTACTAATTCTGGTTGCTACGGCCTTAAGCCTGCTGATTGTTGACTTAGTTGTGCCTGGAGTTGACCTGGCCAACTTCCCTGCGGCTATGATTGCAGCCGCTGCAATTGGCGCTCTTAATTCCAGCTTGAAGCCCGTGCTTTCTACCCTGACATTACCGATTAATTTCCTCACCTTCGGAGCATTTTCGCTGGTGATTAATGGCTTGTGTTTCTGGCTGGCGGCTCTCTTTGTGCCGGGCTTTAGCGTTCAAGGCATACTTGCATTTATTCTTGCCCCAGTCATTCTATCTTTCGTTAATACCGCCCTAAATAGCTACTTCGCTGAAAAGTATCAGGATGTCAAAACGGAGGTTAAGACTGATTCGTAACCGACCCGCTTGTTAATCCCTGTTCGGGTGTCCAGCGGATATGATTACCTTCTCCAAAGTGGCCATCAAATTTTGTGACACGCACATCCCCCAGCACTTTGGCCTGACAAGACAACCGCCGGTCTTTGTGGGCAGAATGAGGCGGAAAAGCCATTCGGGTCGTTTCTAGTTTGGTGGGTTCTGAAACTGCACCCTCAATTTGAACTAGGCAGGTGCCACAAATGCCATGCCCATGACAGTTAAAGACGTTTGCTGTTCCACTGTAGAGATCAATATCTTGATCGAGCAAAGCTTCTCGTAGGTTAGTTTCTACGGCAACTTCAAAAGTCTTGCCTTCAGCGATGATCTTCGGCATATTCATTCTCCTTTTGATGTTATGGATTTGACAGAAGTTTAGCTGCAAATAAGCGATGCATTAGCTAGTTCAAACCAGAACAGCATCTTTTTTACAGCATAGTCTTAGCAAGTTCTGAACCTGATCAACTAAATCATCAAGGTCAATCGGCTTCAGTAAATACGCTTCAACCTTTGCTGTTAAATGTTGGGCGAAACTTGTTGCAGGACAGGTTGAGGTGACGAGGATTGGAATCACTCTTTCAGCGATTAGCGCTAGGTGTTTTACTCGCTCAATCAATGTATTAACTCTTTCGCCAGGGAATGCGATTTCGCAGATTAAAATGTCGGGGGTGAGGCGATCCAGAATGTCTAGCGCGCCTTTGATTGAGCCAATCGTTACCACATTGGCACCATAGCTTTCCAGTAAATAAGCATCTAAGTCCCTACTGTCGCGATGGTGATCAACGACAAGAATCTGCACGTCCTTGAGTATTTCAAGATTAGGCAGCAGTCCATTCATGTCCAGCATAATGTTAACGCCTTTGCTTCGACAAAGCTTATAAACGGACTAAAGTGAGAATGCAGGGTAGATTTTTGACTTAGGATTGCTACGGACAAATTGTTGACTACATACTAAGGACGATCGCCAGCGTCTTCGATGACTGGCATTGCCTGGTAGCAATGATTACAACGCCAGTAAAGCCGCTCTATATTGATATGCCGCAGTAAAACATTTGAGCAACATAAACATTCATGTCTCCTGCTCATTGATTGATCTAGCTTAAGTAAATTGGATTGCCACCTTTTGTTTAGAATAAGTCGATTCAGGAATGTGGCTGGAGAAGCTAGTACATCACCCACGTTGTCAAACCTTCATTAGATAGATAATTTGACTTACCTCTGACTTTGATCGGTTGGAGTTTGATTTATGGGTTGAATTGATTGATTACGATATAAATTTTAATTAAACCCAATTAAAAGACTTGCAGGCACAATAAAAAATTTGATTTTTAATTTATTTTATGACAAAAATCATGTGAGAGGTCTAGTTTTTTTCGCTGAGCGAAGCGCTCCAAAAAAAATCCCCCAGACAAAGGGGGATTTAGAAGGATCAAATTTCAGGCTTTAAGCGCCAAACACCTTGACTAACAATCGCAAGCAGGGTTTAGCGGGCAGAAGTCGCGTGATGAACGCCGTTCGTGCGGGGCGATCGCGACCCAACTGAAGCCCCAATCAATGAAGCAGCCAAACTCAACAGGGCGCCAATTCCAAAAGCCCAGCCTACTTTGGCCGTATTGCCAGCAACTTCACGGGTTTGCTGAGCCGTAGCATTTGGAATGTCACTGGGGAGTGCCCCTTGTTGAGCTTGGTTGACAATGTCGCCAGCATTAGAAGCCAGCACACCAAAAGCACCGGCAACCCCACTCGCTAACAGCCACGAACTCAGGACTAACGTGGTTCCCCACAAAATAGCCCCATTCAGTAAAGCAGTACTTTTGTTCATTGGCCCACAGGTGCGAGCTGTAAACCAACCTCCAACAAACAGAGAAATAAATAAACTAATAATCGCCCAAATTCCAACCGCTGCCCCTACCTCATCAGCATTGGATCTTGGCGCACCGGAGGTGGCGATGTTCGTCAAACCCAGAGCAGCACCGAGGGCGCTCAGAATGAGTTGAGTGCTTAGAGCAATCACTAAACCAGCAAAGATCGGCCCCCATCTGACTCGATCATGATAATCAGCAGTAGTAGCATAAACGGTTCTGTCATCGATTGATTCTGACGGTCTATTTACGTACGCCATGGTTACATTCTCCTTAATGAATTTAAGCAAAGTCCAACGCAGTTTTGAGCAGTGGTCAGCGTAACGACCAGAGCCTTTTTAACTCTCTAACTCCTTTGAATCTGGATCTTCACCTTCTGTTACAGAAGCATCGCCACTGGCATCAGCTTCCAAGTCATCAGCTTCCAACTCAGGAGAAACTTCCCTCGCCATCTCTAAAAAATCTTTCGGATTGCCGATCGCATCAGGTGAATCGTCAAGCTTTGATTCAAAAGCAGCTTCTGCACCATTGCTTGTTGGGTCTGCATCACTGAAATCCTTTGAGGCTTCATAATCCTGAGCGACATTTACTTTAGGTGCTTCTTGCTCTCCAGCCGCAATATCCTCCACAATTTGCTCAGCTTCAAAAGATGAAGACGCTGACCTTTCCAATTCAGAAGCATTTTCAGGCATCTTTAAGCTCCGACGAATAAGTTTTTGAGCACAAATCTCTACAAGAGTTTCAAGCTATATGGCTAACTTTAGTGACTACTTGAGATAACTTCGAGCATCTTATGGTAGATACTTTGAATCTCTCCTAGGGGAGATTTGGTAGCACAGCATCGTCATCATCAGTGGCAATCTCTGAACCAGAACTGAGCATTAGGCAGGATGACGGCTGGCAGTTTAACTTTCTCAACTGAGTTAAATCCCATCGAGCACCACTGAGCTTGTAGCCGTTGAGCAGCCTTTTATTTTTTGATTTTTGGTGAAGGCAGTTTTTGAAAAGCTATAAAGTAAGTATTCAAGGTCATAAATTAACCAGAACCATCAAATTCTTCTAAAACCAGTTGTCGCATAACTTCTAATGTCTTTAGCAACCAAAGTTGATGAGCTAATGCCTAGATTGCATCCTGGTTGGAAGCATCTTATTTTGGAGGAAAATTTGGCTAAGATGACTGGCATCGAAGTTGCCCAAAGAATTCTGCGGGCGTGCGGACGAACGGATGTCAAAGTCTGTCTTCTTCAAGATGAACGAAACTGCTACAGTCCCATGTTAAATTGGATTGGCTTATCTGAAGATGTTGCTGGTTCTAGATCTGTCATGGCTGCAGCAATCGCAGCACACGAGATTGGTCATGCTATCCAACCCAAGTTTGAGGAAAAACTTTGCAGGTCTTTGAAAAATTCACCCTTGCTGCATTTAGGATTGCTTGGTGAACTATGCATCCTAATGTTTCAAGTTGTGAGGGAAATGCATGAATGGCTAAAATCAGTTCCGTTGAGCGAGAGGCAACCACAAGACCAAGGCTCTGACCAACGCAGTCAAATACATCAATTTCAACAAAATCTGAAGCTTTCTAAACTTCACCATCAACGGCACTTGAGCCACTTGGTAATTGTGTTGGTAAAATGGGGTCTCATTTTATTGCTTTGCCCATTTTATTTAACGCTTTATTTAACGCTTGGTCTGGCCATTACAATTGTGATTATGATTCTTATACCCCTATCAATTTTCTGTGCGCTTATCTGTCGTGGGTTAATTTTTTTGAGCGAACTTCATGCTTCCTTTTGGGCAATACGTCTATTGAAGCAACACAAAATCTTAGATATACACCAGCAGAAGGCTGCAAGGAAATTTCTGCTTGCGGCTGCCTTAACCTATTTAGGCGGTTGTAGCATAGATCGACTTTTTGCTTAAACTTCACTAGTTCTGAAGCTAGTAGCCCAATCGGGTAATAAGGGGACTTTGAACTCTGAAGTCCCTCTTTTTAAGGGGAGCCACTGCGTATCCCTGGCGGCACGCTCCGCGAGGGGGCGGCTGTGCCGACTTGAAGCAAGTGGCGTGGATTTAAGGGGATCAAGCTTCCAGCGCGCTAGTCCCGTTCAAGCCACAGTTAAAATCCTTGGCTGGGTTTAATTCTGCGCTTTAGGTTAATCTGCCAACTCGTAGGCACCACCCCGTGCTAACGCCCGCTGGTAGGCCGGACGGGCGTGGATGCGCTCAAGGAATTTGATTAGGCTTGGGCGGCTCGGATTTAAACCTGCCCGCGCAACGGCGACTTCAACTGGAAAGCTAACCTGGATATCAGCGGCTGTAAACTCATTGCCCACAAACCAGAGGCTTTTCTCCAGTTCTGCTTCTAGGAAGTCGAGGTGCAGTTCAAGCTGAGGTTTAATAAAACCAGCCTTGACTTGACTCGTGATTGAGCGGGCGATCGGTTTGACGAAAAACGGCATTGGCTGCTGCTCAATCCGATCAAACACCAGCTTCAACAGCAGCGGCGGCATGGCTGAACCTTCGGCGTAGTGCAGCCAATAGGTATAGCGCGATCGCTCTGGCGTTCCAGGTGGCGGGACAAGCCGTCCGCTCCCATACTGCTCAACCAGGTACTCAATAATCGCTCCCGATTCTGCCACGGTCAGCGACCCATCTGTAATGACGGGCGACTTGCCAAGCGGATGGATTTGGCGCAGGGAGTCTGGTGCGAGCAGGGTCTTGGGATCCCGCTCGTAGTACTTAATCTCATACTCCAGCCCCAGTTCTTCCAGGAGCCATAGCACCCGCTGCGATCGAGAATTATTTAAGTGGTGAACAATGATCATCAAATTATATGATTAGCTTTTGCAAACTGAGGGATTAGGACTTGCCAGATGGATCAGCGACCCGAATCAGTTCAGGTGCCTGCTCAAGGGGCGGCCGCTCGATCGCCTGATTCGCATCAGGATATTGATCGCGTCGAAGCGGTTCAAGTTGGACAAACTGACCCGTTGCGATCGACCGATCCAACGCCCGGATAATCCGCACATCAATTAAGCCCTCTTGACCAGAGGGTTCCGGCTGTTTGTTCTCCAAGATGCAATCTGAGAAATAGACAAACTCAGCCGCAAGCTGATCCCGCCCGCTAAACGATCGCTCTTGAGTTTCACCTTCGATCGTCAAATAATGCTTGATTTCACCACTGCTAGCATAGGCAGGCTTAACCTGGAAATCGCCTTTGGTTCCGAGGACTTGGAAGGTAGAGATTTTTGCGGCCCCAAAGCTGACCGTAAATGTTGCCAGTCGTTCGGCTTTGCTGTCCTTGGCGGCATCGCCAGGAAAGCGCAGAATTGCACTGGTCATCTCTGCCACTTCCTGAAAGCGGGGTTCATTGTTGCTAGCGCTGGTCGCAAAAACTTCGCTTGGCTCAGCCTGAAATAGATAGCGGGCCGCGTTGATGCAGTAGATGCCAATGTCATCCAGCGTGCCACCCCCGACTGCTTTTTCAACGCGAATATTACTTGCTTCCACTTGCTGTGAAAACATAGAGGTAAACACTCGTGGCTCACCAATCTGCCCAGACTTGAGAACTTCGATCGCCTCCATATTGGCGGCTTCAAAGTGCAGCCGATAGGCAATCATCAGTTTGACACCGTTGCGATCGCAGGCTGCAATCATCTGCTGACATTCATCTTCGGTGACGGCCATCGGTTTTTCACACAGCACATGCACCTTGGCCTCTGCTGCCCGGACGGTGTATTCGCGGTGCATGTGGTTGGGCAAAGCAATGTATACTGCGTCAACCAGACCACTGTGTAAACAATTGTCATACTCAGCATAGGAAAACGTGCGTTGGACACTCGTGTACTTCTGACTTAGTTGTTCTAACTTAGTTGAATCATCTGAAACCAAAGCGACAATTTCGGAATTCTCGGCGTGGGCAAAAGCTGGCAGGGCAGCCGCTTGAGCAAACCAGCCCAAACCAACAACCGCGTAGCGAATTTTAGGCTGACCGTTGGCTGAAGATTGAGTCGTCGTCATAACATTAGCTCCAGGAAGAGTTAACAAAGGTTAGCGCAGTCATCAACGTGCAGTTAAGGACGAGCGCCTCCAAAAGTGTCTCCGTTTTATTGTGAATCAATCAGAATTCAAGATTTTGCAGGCTTTTTCACCCGAACTCAGCGTCCGCCTCTCTTAGGCTTACTTTAACCAGCCAGGTTATTCCTTACCTCTGGCTAATGACGGATTTGCGATCGGACTATCCACCAATGACTAGGCATTAGATAATGACGGGATGAATCAGTTTTGGGATTTTAGCTCCAATTTCCGAGCAATCAGGTTTGAAGGGTCTAGAGTTCCGCTCGGCGTTACCTGCAAGATCTGAAGTCTATGTCCAACACGATCGCCTTGATTGCCCACGACGCTAAAAAAGATGAGATGGTAGACTTTGTGATCCAGCACAAGGTTTGCCTGGCCCGCTATCGTCTGATTGCTACAGACACGACTGTTGTGTTGGACGGGGAAGTGATTGGCACGACACCGATTGAAGTTGAATGTATTCCGAACGGACTAACCGTGTTTGTACCCAATTTAGGATGAGTATCGAGTCGCAATAATCGCCGTTATGCTGATGACATCTGTTTGCGCCTTCAAAAAGTCCTAATCAATGATTTTTAGACAGATCAAATTTGACTCCTTAAACACCCTCCAAAAGAAACGGACGGTAAGCAGCTAACCCGTCGATCGCGCCCCATCCCACTGATCAATCACGTCCCTACTCTGTCTACTTTGCACTTCCAAGTCATTCCGATCGCCCTTATAGCTACCTTCGTGCCAATTGTATTTTCGGTGTAATCTAAAAACACAAAGCCTGGCAGGAAATTGGTGGGAAACACTGGCATGACAGCAACCGCTTTATACCAATTCTCTATAGAAATGCACTAGATTAGTAAAATTATCGACCTCTGTGGATTCCCATGGCAAATCATTTCAACGTTCCCATCGCTGAAAGCTTAGAGACGCTCAAGCACCTCCTTAAAAC
>JAHHGS010000042.1 GCA_019359715.1 Aphanocapsa sp. GSE-SYN-MK-11-07L
AGTTCATCCGAGAGCGCCTGGATTTAACCCCCCATTTCCTGTCGATTTTCTCCCCTGCCAGGGGTTGCTTTTAAGAGGGTGCCGAAGTTCTGACTCAAGGTGCCGAAGTTCTGTCTTTCAGCACGCTCCTTTCCCTCCCCTCTCTAACCGCGATTGCGCTATTACGATACCTATGGGGGTTGGGTTTCCTGTCGTCAATCCAACTACGGCAAGAGACGATCGCACTCATCGCTATAAAATTTGGATGGTTAGTATGGGGCAATCAGCCGAGGTGAATGCGTGACTCAAATCAAAATCAGAACTTCCACGAAACTGTCCCCTGCACCGTAAACGGCACAGCAGGGTAAACATTGGAGCCTAAGGAACCTTCAAAATAATTGATATTGAACAGATTCCTAAAATTGAGGGCAACAAAGTACTCTGCAATGCGATCTAAATCTCGACTAGCAGAGGGGGCAATAATGAAACGGCTCACTTCTGAGCCTCACGCACTTGCTGAAATCGCCCTAGAATCTGATTTAGCACGGTTTCGCCATCTAAACCTTCTCCGAGATCGAGTTCTGCCCTAGCAATATCAACCTTTCCGCGAGTTTCTTCAATCCACTGGCTATATTCATTCTCCAACTTCTCAAGTAGACGGAATGCTACATCGACCACCTCATCAGCATTGGTAAACTTCCCAGACGCAATTTGGGTTTGAGTTGAATTTCCATTCAATTAACCTCCCAGTA
Source organism: Aphanocapsa sp. GSE-SYN-MK-11-07L (assembly GCA_019359715.1). Lineage (GTDB taxonomy): Bacteria > Cyanobacteriota > Cyanobacteriia > Thermosynechococcales > Thermosynechococcaceae > JAHHGS01. The sequence continues at coordinate 732 of JAHHGS010000042.1, forward strand.
GAGATGAACTGTCACGATTTTTGAGGTTGGCGGTACTCATCAAGGCGATTGCATCTTCAATGTTTTCCATCTGTGACTATACGGATGAAAAGATGGGTTGAAAAATGCAGCTATTTAATCTTTACGCCTTCAACTACGCTAACAAAGTCCTGAGTCGGTACAATCCGGGTCAACTGGAAGCCAGCGGCTTCAAATAATGCGCGGTACTCCACCTCAGTCCGTTCTTTGCCACCTGGAGCCAACGCCAGCATATTCACATCCAGTAACTTACCCATGAAGGGTTGATTGCCTGGTGGAATCACCTGTTCGATGACCAGTATTTTGCCATTGTCTGCCATTGCGCTGTAGCAATTTTTCAAAATCGCGATCGAACGCTGATCATCCCAGTCATGAATGATGTGTTTGAGTAAGTAGGCATCCGCCCCAGCAGGGAGAGATTCAAAGAAACTTCCTGCGACTAATTGACAGCGATCGGCAACAGATTCCTGCGCGATCTGCGGCTGTGCCCGTTCAATCACACTGGGCAGATCGAACAAAACGCCTTCCATCTGGGGATTCGCCTTCAGAATCGTGGTGAGTACACTGCCCTGTCCGCCCGCCACATCAACTAAGCGATGAATCGAAGAGAAATCGTAACTGCCCATAACCGCAGCAATTTCGGTATTGCTGAAGCTCGTCATTGCTCGGTCAAATACTGTAGCGGGTTCAGGGTTTTGAGCATAATACTCAAATATATTCATGCCATAGAGATTATCAAAGCCACTTTCCCCTGTCTGAATACTGTGCAAAATATTGCCCCAGGCGTTGTAGTGATCAGGCCCGCCAAACAAGATAGAGGCATCCCGAACTGATTCGGAAACATCACTCCGCAAACATTGGGCAAGCGGTGTGAGCCTAAACTGTCTAGGTGCGGTTTCGACAAACACACCTAAGCTTGCTAAAGCGCGAAGCAAACGGTAGAGGGATGGCGCATGAGACTTTGTGAGCGTTGCCAATTCATCACAGCTTTTCTCACCTTCAGTCAAAAAATCTGCAATGCCCAGTTTAGCCGCTGCATAAATGCACTGAGAAACCCAAGTGCCTGTGATCATCTGCAGCATCAACAGGTGCGGAGGAAGGGGATCAGCCATAGCTTGATTTGCAGAGAATGATGTTTCCATAGTTGCTCCTGGTTGGTTGTTAATTAGGACTGTCAAATTCTTAGGCTTGGGGCGGGTGGGCTTTCAGGACTTGCTGAAGATATTGCCCAGTGTAAGAGCGTGGATTTTCAGCCACTTGTTCGGGAGTGCCCACGGCCACCAGTTCACCGCCGCGATCGCCGCCTTCTGGGCCTAAATCAATCACCCAATCGGCGCAGCGAATCACATCCAAGTTGTGTTCAATCACCAACACAGAGTTACCCTTATCAACCAGCCGTTGCAGCACGTCTAACAGCTTGTGGGCATCGTAAAACGACAGTCCCGTTGTCGGTTCGTCAATTAAATAAAGGGTTTTGCCCGTGGCCCGGCGGGAAAGTTCCGTCGCTAGTTTAACCCGCTGGGCTTCCCCTCCCGACAGCGTGGGGGCAGTTTGACCCAGTTGGACATAGCCCAGACCAACATCCGCCAGAGTTTGCAGCCGCACCGCTGCTTTGGGAATATTTTGGCAAAAGTCGAGGGCGGCTTCCACCGTCATGCTCAGGACATCAGCGATCGATTGCCCTTTGTACTTGACCTGCAAGGTATCGCGGTTATAGCGGGCCCCTTTACAAACTTCGCACTGAACATAAACATCAGGTAAGAAATTCATCTCGATTACATTCACTCCCTGCCCACCGCAGGCTTCGCAGCGCCCGCCCTTGACGTTGAAGGAAAATTGCCCTGGCTTGTAGCCCCTCGCTTTGGCTTCGATCGTGGTCGCAAACACCTCTCGAATCACGTCAAACACGCCTGTGTAGGTGGCAGGGTTAGAGCGGGGGGTGCGGCCAATCGGCGACTGGTCAATTACGATCGCCTTATCAATCGCCGTCAGCCCCACTATCTCTTCCAAGTCTTTCGGTTGGGGGACTTTGTGCCCAAAGTGGTGCTGCAAGGAAGGGTACAGCAACTCATTCATCAGGGTCGATTTGCCAGAGCCAGACACACCCGTAATACAAACCAGCTTGCCGAGAGGAATTTCAACATCAATGTTTCGCAGGTTATTACGGTAAGCATTTTTGAGTTTGAGCGATCGCCCATTCCCTTGCCGCCGCTCGGCTGGGGTCAGAATTTGTTCCCGCCCCGCCAGGTAGGCCCCCGTTAGTGAGTCCGGTGCCTCCAGCAGGGTTTGCAGCGTCCCCTGCGCGACAATTCGCCCCCCATGTACGCCAGCGCCAGGGCCAATATCGACCAAATGATCAGCAGCTCGGATTGTTTCTTCATCGTGCTCGACCACAATTAAGGTATTGCCCAAGTCCCGCAGTTTGGTTAGGGTAGCCAACAGGCGAGCGTTATCCCGCTGATGCAAGCCAATACTCGGTTCGTCGAGGACATACAGCACGCCAGTCAGCCCAGAGCCAATTTGGGTGGCCAGCCGAATCCGTTGGGCTTCCCCACCGGAGAGGGTGGCGGCGCTCCGATCCAGGGTCAGGTAGTCTAGACCCACATCCAGCAAAAACTGGAGGCGGGCCCGAATTTCCCGCAGCACCAAGTCGGCAATTTGGGCCTGGCGATCAGTTAATTGCAGGTTAGTAATCCGCTCGCGACAGTCTCGGATCGAAACGCTGCTCAAGTCGTACAACCCGTACTGCCCCAACCGCACCGAGAGGGCTTCCGGCTTCAAGCGCTTGCCTTGACAGACTTCACAGGCTTGCTCAACCAAGTATTGCTCTAGCTTCTGCTTGTACAGCTCGGAGCTGGCTTCTTGATATTGGCGCTCTAGAATCGCCAGCACGCCTTCGTAGCGCTTGAAGTAGCCTTTGCCCTCGCGGTAGCGCGAATCGACTTCAATAAAAATCTTCTCTTCGGTGCCGTTTAGAATCGTATCCTGCTGCTCTGGGGTCAGCTTTTGCCACGGGGTTTGGAGGTCAAACCCAAAGGTCTGTCCCAGACTGTAGAGCAGTGAAAAATAGTAGGTATTATCTTTATCTGACCAAGGAGCGATCGCCGCATAGACGGGCAGTTTGGGGTCAGGCACCACCAGCTCGGCCGCAAATCGGCGCAGATGCCCCAAGCCATGACAATGGGAACAAGCACCATAGGGCGAATTGAATGAAAACAAGCGGGGAGACAGTTCTTCCATCACCGCCCCGTGAATCGGGCAGGCAAAGTTTTCGGAAAAGACCAGTTCGGTGGCTGGCGGTGGCTCTGCCAGATTATAACTAACCCCTGCTTCAGCGGCGATCGGCAAGCTGGGCGAATCAGGCACCACTGACAGCCGAGCCTCCCCACTCTGCTCGCCACTGAGAATATCAACAATTGCAATTCCTTCCGAGTGACGCAGGCAGGTGCTTAAAGAATCGACTAAGCGCTCTTCCAAACCTGCTTTTTTGACCAAGCGATCGATGACAATTTCGATGTGATGGCTGCGATTTTTATCGAGGTCGATCGCGTCCCCCAGTTCCCGCACTTCCCCATTCACACGGACTCTGGCAAACCCTTCTGAGGCTAGGCTCGACAGCAGTTTTTTGTGGGTGCCTTTTTTACCCCGGACGACGGGAGCCAAAATCTGAAATCGGGTGCGATCGGGCAGCGCCATAATCCGATCGCACATTTGGTCAATCGTTTGGGGTGCAATCGGGCGATCGCAGTGGGGGCAATGGGGTTCACCGGCCCGCCCGTACAGCAGCCGCAGGTAGTCATAGATTTCTGTGACAGTGCCGACGGTCGAACGGGGGTTATGGGAGGTCGATTTTTGGTCAATTGAAATCGCCGGACTCAAGCCCTCGATTGCATCGACATCTGGCTTGTCAAGCTGCCCCAAAAACTGGCGGGCGTAGGCGCTCAACGATTCAACGTAGCGCCGCTGCCCCTCAGCAAAAATCGTGTCAAAGGCCAAAGAAGACTTACCGGAACCCGACACGCCTGTAAATACAATCAGCTGATCGCGGGGCAGTTCGAGGTCAATATTTTTCAGGTTGTGCTGGCGGGCACCCCGAATCCGAATCGTGTTGGCGATCTGCTGATCGGTGTTCGGCTCAGACTTCGCTGTTAACGCCGGTGATGAAGACTTGGGGCGACTAGGCATGCAGCACAGCAAAAAAAGAGTCGTTAGCTATCTTAACGTAGCTATCCGATCTAAGGAGCTTGAATCGCAGTTGGGTTTTAGCAGCTCTGCTCCAGATCAACTATGGTTTTCGCGATCGGCTGGCAAAAATTGCTCAGTCATGTTGTAAAGTTTTGTATAGAATAAGTGAAACTACTCACCGACTTCCCATTCCACATTCATGAGCTTTTTCAACTCTCAAGAGCCGCTGTTGCGTAAAAAGCAGACTGCATTAGATGTTCAGGATTTAGAGGGTTTGCTCCACTTCGACTGGCGGTGGGGAAATTTCACGCTTTTTGCCGCTCACTATACTCGGATTGATCAAATCTTTCTGCTCTGGGGCTTGCTCTCGGCTGGAATATTCACCGTTGCTCAATTTCTGCCAATTGCCTGGGCAACCCAAGCGATCTACTGGAGTTTGCTAACGATCGCCGTCATGGCCGCAATGGTGATTTGGAGTTGGTACTGGACAGGCGTAGAGCGGCTGCGCTGGTTAATTTGGCTCTGGGTAAGTTTGATTGGGGGCGGCGTTCTGCTGACCGATTGGGGGATTTATACCTACCAACCTTGGATCATGGCGCACCTCTGTCAATTCTGGCTGAGTGTATGTGCAGCCGGATATATTCTGACCGGATTCGGCCTGCGATCGCGCTGCTTGCATCTGATGGCGATCGCTCATTTTTTAGGCTGTGGGGCAATTATTTATCTCCCCAACTGGCAATTTCTGCTGAGTGGCATTGTGATGGGGGCTAGCCTGCTGCTGCTGGGTGAGTATCAGTGGGACATGCGATCGCCCAGTCAGTTTGCCCTCCTCAGTCAAGAGCAAATTGAGTTTAATCAGCAGCAACACGAACTGAGACTGAGCCTAGAGAGCACTGCTCACCGGTGTTAGCTCGGTTTCGGCAGCCGTGACGGGTGCTAGACTAAACTGCTTGAGTTGCTGGTTAATCCGCTCTTTCACCAGGACTCGATAATCAAAGAAATGCTCTCCGGCAGCGCACAGTCCGAGGTACATACTGACAAACTGAGGCCGCTGCCGCATAATTAGCCAAAGCTGTTGCCAAAATTGAACTCGAATTTCCGATCGGTAGACCCCTTGACACCAAATTAGGCGCGCCAGCAGCAGCAGCCCTTTCTGGATTGGAAAGTGTCGGTATTGCCGACTGCCAGTCACAGGCGTAATGGCTAGACACTGATTCAAGCATCGCCGCAGATAATGCTTGGGTTCGTAAAGCGTCCAAATTGCCTCCACGTATTCCCTAGCGATTTCAGTCAGCGGTCGGCTCGGAATAAAATTCATCAGCGTATTTTGGTCTCCAACCTCAACGCTACCAATCCCACTCAGCTGCTGTAAGCGTTGCTCTCGTTCTAAGCGCTGCCAGAGGTCGGTGTTAGGCAGGGCTTGCAGAATGCCCAGCATCGGCTGGGGAATGCTAGTTGTTTCGACAAAAGCCTGAATTCTCTGCCCAGCCCCAGCCCGTTCTTGATCAAACCCAATAATAAAACCAGCGTAGATCAGCAGTCCAGCTTGATTAATTGTTTGGCAGGCTGCCACCAACGGGCTGTGGGTATTTTGCAGTTTATGGGTCAGCTTGAGGCTGTCTTGATCAGGGGTTTCAATGCCGAGAAAGACCGCATAGAAACCGGCTTGCCCCATTAGTTTCAGCATTTCGGCATCCTCTGCCAAATTAACTGAAGCCTCAGTAATAAAGGTGAAGGGGTGCCGATGTTCCTCCATCCAGGGAATCAACGCCCGCAACAAGCGCTTGACGTTACGCTGATTGCCAATAAAATTGTCATCGACAATAAAAACCGGCCCGCGCCAGCCTAAGTCATACAATGCTTGCAGTTCGGCGAGGGTTTGACCGGGTTCCTTGGTGCGAGATTTCCGCCCGTACAAAGTAGTAATGTCGCAAAACTCGCAGTTAAAAGGACAGCCGCGAGAAAACTGGACTGCCATCATCAAGTAGGCATCTTGGGCCAGAAGATCGAAGCGGGGCATCGGACTTAAGCTGACATCCGGCTTCTGGTCGGCTCGAAAAATCCCCTCGCCTGCTCCTGCCAAGATTGCCGTTAAAAATAACGGAATAGTAATTTCCCCTTCATCTAAAATCAGGTAATTGGCACCTGCCGCTAGGGCATCTTCCGGGATTGAAGTTGGATAGGGCCCGCCAACGGCGACTTTTTTGCCTAATTGACCGGCTTGACGAATTAAACTCAGAAAATCTTGTTTCTGAGCCAGCATGGCAGAAAGAATCACAATATCGCACCATTCCCAATCTGCATCGGTTTCTGGGCAAACATTGCGATCGCAAAAGCGCACCTGCCAGTCTGGCGGCAACATTGATGCGATCGTAATAATTCCTAAGGGTGGAATAACGGCTTTCAGTCCTGCCATCTGCATGAATCGGTCGTAAGACCAGAAAGACTGAGGAAAAAGAGGATAGAGTAATAGCACTTTCATTAAACTCTTCCTGGATATGAACTAGTGTTTGATTTTCGCATAAACTCACATTTTGTTCATCGGCCATTCGAGATAATAAATTTAGGCCTATGTTGTTGGTATTGAGAGTTATAAACAATCAGTTAACTTTTGTAGTTGAAGTCCGTTGTTTAATTAAGGTTATCTATATTAAAAATATAGGAATCAAACGTCTGCTTAGATTTTGATTTTTATTCTCTGCGCAACAATGCCGGCTGAGATTTTGCCGCTGTGGCTCATTGTTATCCATTGAAGGAGAGCGATGTCAGATGGATAAACGGCAGCATGCAACAGAGCACAAATTAAGGATCATCCCTGTTGATTAAGTCAAGCCATGCAGAGTTTTTATCGCTTCCTCTGCTTAATGACTACCAAAGGGAGGCGCAATCCTCCACCAGAGCGGTCTAAGGTAGTCAGGCCTCGTTTTGATTTAAAAGACCACTTTGATAGTGACCTTAAATAAAGCAAAAAGACTCACTCCGAAGGAAGTGAGTCTTTTTGTTTGTGAGGTTTTAACTTTTCATGGCGATCGCCGAGAATTTTTGCCATCCGCTATTTTTCTTCGCGCTGAAGCAGATTCTCAACAATACCCACCAGCCGGGAAATGTTCTGTTCTTGGCGTTCAGAAACGGTTTTGAGTTCAGTGAACCCATCCTGGACAACCGAACGTAGCTCTGAAATCCCTTCGCGTAGCTCCGAAACTCCTACTCGTAATTCTGAAATCCCTTCAGTTAGTCTTCCCACTTGGTCGATCAGAATAGCCAGTCGGTCAGGTTGAGCAGCCGTCATAAGTTTCAGTCAGCAAAATTAACCGTTAGTTAAACTTTAAGCAGATTCAGGTTGGGCGATCGAAGAGGGGTGAACCAGGAGTTCGGCAGTGGAGCGTTTTTCGACCATTTCTTTGGTAATCATGCAGCGGGTTAGGTCTTTGCGCGAGGGCAGTTCATACATCACATCAAGCATAATTTCCTCGACGATTGCTCTCAAGGCGCGGGCCCCGGTCTTACGGCGATAGGCTTCCTGAGCGATCGCTCGAATTGCATCGGGTTGAAAGGCAAGCGCAACGCTGTCCATGCCGAGCAGTTTCTGGTATTGCTTGACGAGGGCATTGCGGGGTTCGGTCAAAATTTCACTCAGGGCTTCTTCATCCAGCGGGTCAATCATCGCCAAGACGGGAATCCGCCCGATAAATTCAGGAATCATCCCAAACTTGATCAGGTCTTCTGGCTGCAAGTGCTTCAGCACATCAGCGGCTCGTTTTTCCTTCGCTTGCGGTTCGCCATCGCGGACAAACCCCATTGCCTTTCTACCGACTCGCTGCTCTACATTTTTTTCGAGCCCGACAAAGGCACCGCCGCAAATAAATAGAATATTGGTCGTGTCAATTTGAATGCAGTCTTGGTAGGGGTGTTTGCGGCCACCTTGAGGAGGAACATTGGCGATCGTGCCCTCTAGCATTTTCAGCAAGGCTTGCTGAACCCCTTCGCCGGAAACATCGCGGGTAATCGAAGGATTTTCGCTTTTGCGAGCGATTTTGTCGATTTCGTCAATATAGATAATGCCGCGCTGAGCTTCTTCAACGTCTAATTCAGCAACTTGAATCAGCCGCAGCAAGATATTTTCGACATCCTCGCCCACGTAACCCGCTTCGGTTAGGGTTGTCGCATCTGCGACGGCAAACGGCACATCTAGCATTTGAGCCAGGGTTTGGGCCAGCAGGGTTTTACCGCAGCCGGTCGGGCCAATCAAAAGAATGTTGGATTTTTGCAGCTCGACCGTGTCTTCTGGGTCAGCTTTGTCTTTTTCCTGAAGCAAGTTCAGCCGCTTGTAGTGATTGTAAACGGCCACCGAGAGGATCTTTTTAGCCTCATGCTGCCCAATCACATGCTGGTCTAAATAGTTTTTAATTTCCCGTGGTTTGGGAATTTGACTGAGGGAAAGCGAGCTAGAGCGAGCCCGGCGGGGTTTTTCTGGGGGTGATTCTCGACGACTAGCGGGTTGGAGATTGCCGCCAGCCGCGTACAGCTCTTCGTCGAGAATCTCGTTGCACAACTCTACACATTCATCGCAAATGTAGACTCCCGGCCCAGCAATTAGCTTTCGCACCTGCTCTTGGGACTTGCCGCAAAAGGAACATTTGAGATGGGAGTCGTACTTTGACATGACGGGCCTCTTACTAAACGGTAGCTGCGATCGGTTCAGCGTTGCTGGGCAGGTTTTGGCGCGTAATCACCTGATCAATCAACCCGTAGGTTTGAGCTTCTTCCGCCGACATAAAGAAGTCCCGTTCAGTGTCAGCTTCGATTTGCTCAAACGGCTGCTTGGTATGGTGAGCCAACAGTTCATTCAGCTTGCGCTTGTGGTAGAGAATTTCTTTGGCTTGAATTTCAATATCCACCGCTTGCCCTTGCGCTCCACCTAGCGGCTGGTGAATCATAATTCGCGAATGGGGCAGGGCCATCCGCTTACCCGCCGTGCCTGCGGCCAAGAGAAAGGCTCCCATGCTGGCAGCCAGCCCGAAACAAAGGGTGCAAACGTCAGGACGAACATGCTGAATGGTGTCGTAGATCGCCATCCCGGCTGTCACGGAACCACCTGGAGAGTTGATGTAAAGGTAAATATCGCGCTCTGGGTCTTCAGCGTCTAAAAACAGCAGTTGAGCCACGATGGAATCAGCCATCGCATCATCAATGCCGCGCCCTGAAGAGCCACTACCGCCTAGAAAAACAATTCGCTCTCGCAGCAGGCGAGAATAAATATCGAAGGCTCGTTCACCTCGACCAGATTGCTCTACCACCATTGGCACAACATTGCGGGGAGCAAAGTCTGAGTTAGAGCCGTTAATCAACGAGGTGGCAGAAAGATGGGGAAATTGGGATACAAACATAGGCCGAAAGTAAAATCAGTGAGGATCAAAATGTAGCCAAGCCGTGCTAGCAAGGCACTCATGAGCCGCTTCGGAACAGATGCTACGAATACTAGAATCGTCTACGACCATTATGCCTTAAGTCTACAAAGTAAGTGAGAGACTGCAACCTTTGATGGGCTGATTACTCAAGATCGGCGATCGCCAGCTACTCTTCTTTGGTTTCTTCTTTCGGCTTACGGGTTCGTTTGGCGGTGGTCTTTTTCGATTCTTCGGCCGGAGCAGAGGCTTCTGCAATTATTGGTTCAGAGTCTTCAGGAGCTAGCTCTTCGGAGGTTATTTCTTCGGAGGTTATTTCTTCGGAGCCTTTTGGTTTGGCAGCTTTCGGTTTAGAACCCTTTGGTTTGGCAGCTTTCTCTTCAGCCGGTGCTTCGACTGGGGCAGACTCTTCAGGCGGGGCAGACTCTAAAACTTCTACCTCTAGTTCTTCGCCGGAAGTGTACTCAAGCTGCGAGTGTTCAATTAACCATGCCACTACTTTTTCTTCTAGCAAATCGTCGGTGACGAGCTGGCGCAGTTTGTTGCGGTCAATTTTGCGATCGTCCATCTGTTGCAGCAGTTCCGCATAGCGCTCTTCGATCGCCTCGGTCGTGACCGCAAGAGACTCTTGCTTTGCCACTTCAGCCAAGATCAAGGTGCGCTTGAGCCGGACGGTTGCTTCTGGGCGCAGGCGCTCTTGCATTTGCGAGACTAGCTCTTGGTTGAGCACTTTGCCCACATCCAAGCCCTGAGACTGCAAGCGGCTGACGGTTTGGTTTAACAAAAAGCTAACTTCATTCCGCACCATTGTCTCTGGCAAATCAACCTGCAATTCTTTGATCAACTCATCCAGCAGAGCTGCTTCAACATGGGCTTTGGTTTGCTGGTCTGCTTCGTCGCGGTAGCGCTTTTCTAGAAATTCCCGCAGTTCAGCTAGAGTCTTAAATTCGCTGATTTCTTGGCTAAATTCATCGTCCAGTACCGGCAACTCTTTTTCTTTCAGCTCATTCAGGGTAATTGTGAACACAGCGGGGCGACCAGAGAGTTCTTCTTCCATATAGTCGGCCGGGAAGCTGACTTCAACTTCCTTGGTTTCGCCAATGTTCATGCCGATCACGCCCTCAACAAACCCGGCGATGAATCGTCCTTCCGTCAGTTCAATTTGAAAATCTGTGGCTTGTCCGCCGGGAATTTCTTCTGGCTCCGCCGCTGCATCTGCGCCTTCAGCCGGCAGTAGCCGCCCAGAAAAATCGACCAAGGCGACATCGCCAGCTTGGGCAGGACGATCTTCAACTGGAATTAGCGTCGCTCGTTCGGTCTGCTGCTCTTTGAGCACGTCTTCGACTTTTTGGGGGTCAAACTCGACTTGCTTGGCTTTAACGGTTAGCCCTTTGTACTTATTAAGCTGGGCTTGGGGCGGTACATCAATGCTGGCGCTAAAGGTGAGGGCAGCACCGGGCTGATACTGTTCAACCAGTTGGTCAAAGTCAGAGCGGAGCTGAAAATTTCCCAGCGTATCAATTTGTTCTTGGGCGATCGCCTTTTCGAGGCTAGACTGCACCAGTTCTTCTACCGCTGCCGATTTGATCCGGACTGGCCCCAACCGCTGCATGACAACCTGGCGCGGCACTTTGCCTTTGCGAAAACCCGGAATGTCGGCAGAGCGCACAAACTTGTTGACGACTTGATCGTAGATTTTCTGCGATAGTTCCGGCGGAATTTCTACTTCTAAACCTAGCTGGCTATCGGGTAGCTTCTCCTGGGTAACTTTGAGTAATGTTTGTGTTTCAGCCAATCTCTTGTCCTCTTTGTCATTCAGCGGTGCCTCAATTAGCTATCCTAACCTGATTCTGGCCTAGCCATTGCACCCCAGCCCTGAGCGCAAACCCAGGCAAATTTAAGCTTGACTGAGTAGCTCAAATCTAGAGCTACTCAGGCTAGGAGCGTCTGACTAGCCAAACTCAAGCTAGGACAAAAACGCGGATTGATAGATAATCGTCATGGCTGCCATCAATAAAATAAAATCTCTAAGTCACTCCCCCATGCCTAAACTGCAAGCGCTAATCTTTGATGTTGACGGAACTCTGGCAGACACTGAACGAGATGGGCACCGGGTTGCCTTTAACCAAGCCTTTGCAGAAGCCGGCCTAGATTGGGACTGGTCTATCGAACTGTACGGACAACTGCTGGCGGTAACGGGCGGCAAAGAGCGGATGCACTTTTACCTGGACCGCGATCTCCCCGACTGGCCACGTCCAGACAACCTAAAGCAATTAATTGCCGATTTACACGCCGCCAAAACTCGCCACTATACCCAGTTACTCTCAGAAGGGTTAATTCCCCTCCGGGCAGGGGTACGCCGCCTATTAGATGAAGCCCGTCAGGCTGGGCTGAGATTGGCGATCGCCACCACCACCACACCGGCCAATGTGACTGCCTTGCTCGAACATGCCCTAGACCCCAATAGCGCTGACTGGTTTGAAGTGATTGCGGCTGGTGACATTGTGCCTGCCAAAAAACCGGCTCCAGATATTTATGTTTATACGCTAGAAAAAATGGGTCTTGACCCCAGCGAATGCATTGCCTTTGAAGATTCTTACAACGGTCTAGTCTCTGCCCGCCAAGCCAATCTGCAAACCATCATCACGATCAATGACTACACTTGTGAGCAAGCGTTTACCGATGCGCTGGTTGTGTTAGACAGTTTGGGTGAACCTGATGCCCCCTTCCAGCTCAAGCAAGGACAAGCTGGCTCAGCCACATATATAGACTTGGAATTAGTCAGACATTTGCATCAGCAGGCGCTCGCCTAGCTGCCCGTTAGGAGATAAGAACTTTATAGTGAATTTGGGGTATCAGCTTGAACTAAAGCCTGTGCTTTGCAAAATCGTCGTTCATTAGTTTTATGAGATCCCCGATGCTCAAAACAGTCGTCATGGCTCTGCTCGCGATCGCCCTCACAGCCCTGAGTTTTGGGCTGAGCGGTTGCGACCTGCCGCAGGTGCGGGCGGAAGACCGGATTTTTTTGAATTTATCCCTCGATTTTTTGGGGGAATATCGTTTGCCCGCTGAAAGTCAGTTGGAGCAGACGCGGATTGGTGGCTTATCTGGGCTGACCTACGATCGCACCCAAAATCAGTTTTACGCCATTTCCGACGATCGCAGTCAGTATGCGCCGGCTCGCTTTTACACTCTAAAACTGGCGACCCAAGCCAACTCGCCCCAACTCGCACGGGTTGATGTAACTGGCGTAACGCTGCTCAAAAACCAGCAAGGGCAGCCCTATCCAACCAATCGCCTTGATCCAGAAGGGATTGCCCTCACGCCTAGCCGCTCTGTTTTTATTGCCAGTGAAGGAGTGAAAGACCAAGCGCCGCCCTTTGTCGATCAGTTTGACCTCAATGGCGCTTGGATGCAGGCATTGAATCTGCCTGATTACTATTTTTCTAACCCAGACTCCCAGACTCCCGCCCAAGGAGTAGGCAGTAACTTAGGATTTGAATCTTTGACCTTAAACCCCAGCGGCGATCGGCTGTTTGCCGCCACCGAATCTGCCCTGCTGCAAGATGCTGAACCCAATTACACTGGGCCAATCCGCAGCCGACTTTTGCACTATTTGGTTGGCGACCTCAAACCGATCCTGGTTTCTGAACATCTGTATGCCCTAGAGCCAACCCCTGCTGGGGCAACGTTTCATGGTTTGGTTGAACTGCTAGCGCTGGATAATGGTGGACACTTTCTCAGCCTAGAGCGCACCTTTACCCCCGGTCAGGGCATTACAGCTAAGCTGTTTCAGGTCAACACTGGCTCTGCTAGCAATGTTTCGACTTTGGCCATTCTGAAAGGAGACTTGGCTGGCATTCAGCCTGTTTGCAAACAGTCATTGTTTGATTTGAGCCAGCTAGGACTGACGTTAGGTAATTTAGAAGGCATGGCCTTGGGGCCAATCTTGCCAGACGGTTCGCAGAGCCTATTACTGGTCAGCGATGACAATTTCAACCCCAAGGAACCAACTCAGTTTCTGCTGTTTCGGTTCAACCAAGGGCGACAGAAAACAAGTTAGATGATTGCCACGGCTTTGTTGCATGATTAGTGCAAAAACAGGTTGGGCTTCTTCCAGAGTGCTGTTAGCGAGCGATTGGATGACTCTCCGGCTTAGCGATCTGGATCATTCGATTAAGCGCTGCACATTTGATGAATAACTCCACTGCTTGATTGTCGAAATTGCGCGAACTTAAACGCTC
>JAHHGS010000043.1 GCA_019359715.1 Aphanocapsa sp. GSE-SYN-MK-11-07L
TTTGGAGGAGGCCAGTCGCAGATCCTCAATTTGTGAAGGGCTGAGGGGGGTCGCAGGTGTGAACACTTCCAAGGCTGCTCTCCTATTTCTTGCATAGGAGCATGGTAGCAGTACTGGTATTCTCTTTGGTCAAAACCGCCCTAAGTGGCTGAGGCAAGCCTTGCGAAGACGAGGCATCCGAGGGCAGATTGCCAAGCGTCGGTGGCGAGGCAAAACTCCGGTGGGTCGACCGATTCAACTCTCTGTGCCACGGTTTCAGCAAGAGCGTTGTTTTGCTTGGCTACAGCGCAAGTACCGCAGATTGGTCGTGCGCTGGGAACGATTGAAGGTGTGTTTTGACGCCTTCCTTTCTCTAGCGATCACTCACCTCTGGATTAATAAGCTTGTATTAGTGGGATAGGTTCTTAGACTCCCCCATTTTTTTCCATTCTCCTACATGGCTGGTCATCGGTTGAGTTATCTTTAATTTTGAAGACAAACCCTTCCTGACTGACCGGACAGACTTTCCGGAATCGGAGCGGTCATAGTTTCCGGAATTCACAATATTCTCGAAAACTTCCCAATCCCATCCTCACTTTCTTCACTCAGACTATATAAAATTAATTCAAGCTTTATATAAATGATTTGGTCAATTTTGAGAACTATGATTTAAACGCTACTTATTGAGATAGTTTACTACAGCGATATAGAAAAATGATTTTTCAGTAGTTGCAAGCTGGTTCTTAATGAGCTTAGCAGAGATGATTAGATAGCAATTCAGTAAAATTTTAGGTATTTTTACCGTGCTGGTTGTTGTAAGTAGGTGGGAGGGTTTATTTTTCAGATGGACCAATATCAGACAAGGCTTTCAGGCATTAACATCTTAAATTTAATTAAGCCCACCTACTTACTTGAAGAATCAAAGACATGAGTCACGATTGACGAAATATAGTTTTTGTATTCTCGATTTAACTTCTGATAACTCTTCTTTGTCCATTCACATTTACCTAATTAAAGGTAAATTTATGGTCATTTTTTTTGGGATAATTTTACTGGGCAAATATGAACAGGCGGTATAAATTTATACCACCTTTTTTGATGAGTATCTACATTTTCTAAATACTAAAATACGTGATTATACTGAGGTTAAATTAATAACATTTCCATTAGTTTATAAATAATTTGAAATTATCTCTTCAGATGCTTCAAATTATTTTTTTGGTGTAATTTCTATCAATCAATCTTTAGTTCTTTGAGTCCCTTTGGGTTTTCTCAGTCTCTTGGATTCATGCCGTTGATTCTGCCCAAGGCTTGGGGATTTCTATTGATTTTACGGAATTACAGATGTGGGATTAACTTACCCCTCTTAAATTCCGGCAATTGACTGTCAATGTCATAGGTAAAGGGCTTGATTTAAGCTGCTCAAAAGACAAAGCTATGATTTCATCTAAACACGAACAACCATCAATTAAACATCTACTGATTGTTGAAGATAGGCAAGGTAGACGTACTATTATTTTGGAATCCGCAACTTGTACTATCGGCCGCGATTCAAGTAATTCAATTGTGCTGGATTCTCCCTTAATTTCGCGTCACCACGCAACGCTTTTAAGAGTAACTCTGCCCGGTACATCTAATCATCTATTTCGAATCATTGATGGCAATTTGCAGGGATCCCGCAGTGCTAATGGATTAGTTGTAAATGGACAGTGTACTTTCTCCCATGACCTACAGCATGGTGATGTGATTGTGATGGGTGATGTCAAATCTAGGTACTATGGCACAAGAAGTTTATCAGATGTGATGCCCTTAACCTCAGGTGAAACGGAGGATGTAAGCGGATTCCTTTCTAATTTAACCAATCCTTTTCAAACTCTCTCAACAGTGGAGCGAAATCTGGAAGAAAATAATGAGGCAGCATTGGTACGCCTAGCTTCATTTCCAGAGCTACTTGCCAATCCAATTGTGGAAATTGATCTGGCTGGTAACATTACTTACCTGAATCCGGCAGCTATTAACCAATTTCCCAATATTCGCACTCTCAAGCTACAGCACCCAATTTTGCTAGGGTTAATCGATGGAGTTGTAAGTGGGTGGGAAAATCGATTTGATAGAGAAGTTAAAATTGCAGAGCAGGTATTTGAACAATCTATACACTACATTGCTGCCAGTGAGTTAATTCGAATCCATATTGAGGATATTACAAACCGTAAGCAGGCAGAACGATCGATTCGGTTTCAAGCAAATGTGCTTGCTCAAGTCAATGATGCTGTCATAGCTGTTGATGTTGTCAATTGCGTCACCTATTGGAATGAACGAGCAGCCTGGTTATACGATCTCACCAGTGAAGAAGCTCTTGGTAAAAATCTTGATCATGCTTATCAGAGACGTTGGCTCAACCTAGAAGATCAGCAAACCTTCGAACATGCTCTCGCCACTCAGGGGGTTTGGCGGGGAGAGAATATTCATATAAAACGGACGAGAGAAACGATCCATGTTGAGTCTTCTAACAGTGTGCTCAAGGATGAGGATGGAAATGTCATTGGTGTGTTGAGTGTTATTCGAGATGTCAGCGATCGCAAGCGGAGTGAAGCCGAGCACCAGCGAGCCGAGGCAGCCCTCCAGCAAGCCCATGATCAACTTGAACTGAGGGTGGAACAACGCACAGCCGAACTTAGTGCAGCGAACCAGCAATTGCAAAATGAAATTGAGGAACGGCAGCGGGCCGAGGCAGCTCTGCAAGGCAGTTTTGCCACCAATCGCGCCCTGCTCAACGCCATCCCCGATTGGATCTTTCGAATCACGGAAGCAGGAACTATTGTCAATTGCAAAGCATCTCACCTGAATCTTCTACCCCTCACCACTGATGAGTTTTTGGGCAAAACCCTGGATCAAGTATTGCCCCCGGACGTGGCAGAACCGATGATAGGCTGTGTTGTTCAGGCTCTCTTGACTGGCGAGGTGCAGATTTTTGAATATCAGCTGCTTCTCCAGGGCAGACCGCTTGATTTTGAAGCTCGCATTGCCGTTAGTGCTGAATGGGAAGTGATGGCGATTATTCGGGATATTACAGAACGAAAACGGGTAGAAACGGATATCCGCAAGGCTTTGGAAAAGGAAAAGGAGTTGAGCGAACTCAAAACCCGGTTTGTCGCCATGGCCTCCCACGAGTTTCGTACCCCTTTAGCCACCATTCTCTCTTCTGCTCAGCTCCTAGAGCATTACGGCCATAAGTGGGGTGATGAAAAGCAGTTGGGTCATCTGCATCGGATTCAAGCTGCTGTCAGGCACATGGCGGAACTGATGAATGATGTCCTGTTATTAGGCAAAGCAGAAGCTGGAAAGTTAGAGTTTCAGCCTCGCCTTCTGGATCTCGTGCAGTTCTGCCAGGAAATGATCACCGCCATTCAACTCAATACCCCCGATTGCACCATCGAGTTTCGTATTTATGGTGAATATCTAAAGGTTTGGATAGATGAGAAATTATTGCGGCACATTCTGGAGAATTTGCTATCCAATGCGATTAAGTATTCCCCCCAATGTGGCATCGTCAATTTTAACCTGATTTATCAACTGGGGCAGGTAATCTTTCGCATCCAAGACCTCGGAATTGGGATTCCTGAAGCGGATCTAGCGCAACTGTTTAATTCCTTCACTCGGGCCACCAATGTGGGCAACATCTCAGGAACGGGACTGGGATTGGTGATTGTGAAAAAGGCTGTAGACCTTCACGGCGGCACGATTTCTGTAGAGAGCCAGGTGGGGGTAGGGACGACCTTCACCGTGACAATACCATACCATCAACAAGGAGAAACCAATGACAAAAATTTTGGTGATTGAAGATGAACCCCCTGTCAGGGCAAATATCCTAGACCTACTGGAAGCTGAGGGTTTTGAGATCATGGGGGCTGAGAACGGTTTGATCGGCGCCCTGGCTGCCCAGGAGCATCAACCAGATCTGATTATTTGTGATGTGATGATGCCGGAAATCAACGGTCATGAAGTCTTAGAAGTTTTACAACTGAACCCCTCAACGGCTGTCATTCCGTTCATTTTTCTGACGGCCATGGCAGATAAAGCAGATATCCGCCATGGGATGCAACTGGGAGCCGATGATTACTTGACCAAGCCGTTCAGTTGCGAGGAACTGTTGGCAGCGATCGCGACGCGATTGGCTAAACAAGCTGCGGTGATGCAGGAGTATGAATCTGAACATCAACGGGTGCAAGCCTTAAAACTACAACTGCACGAATTGCAGCAGGTGATCGCCAGCAAAACCCATCTTTGTGAACAGTTGCAACAACGGGTGCAAACTGCGCTGCCAAAACTGACTATCGCCGCTAACATGCTCAAAAAACTCTCCCGTAAGAGACAACGAGATCACTATCTACCCCTTTTGCAAACCGCCTGTGCCGAAGAACTGAGGTTACTGGAGGAGATGCCCCATCTCCAATCATTACTGACCCTAAAACAGCAGGAGTTGCTGCAACAGCTTACCTGAAGCATGGATCGTGCATTCTAATTCCCCAGCCATTTCTTTCTTGATCAGTAACCTATGCGCTATCAACGGTTATCGAATAGTCCATTCAGTCACCCCTGGCTGAGCCGATTTGATTTGCGGTATGTCTGGTCGGCGTTGCACTGCTCCTATGGGATAGCCCTCATTACTACGACCCTGGCTACACTGGTGACCTGTGGTCTACTGCCCGTCTTAAAGTCACCCCCCGCCCTATTTTTTGTTGCAGCCGTGGTGAGTGCCTGGCGGGGGGGGCTGCGGGCGGCGTTTCTCTGCTCTGGGCTATCGGCTTTAATGTTTTTTTTAATCTTCGCTGCTGAAATGGGCGGTGAGGTAAGGCTGGGGTTGAATATCGTGGTCATGCTTGGCATCAGTCTGTTGACCAACAGGCTGAAGGAATCCCTGACAATGCAGAAGCACCAGCAGGAGACTTTAAATCAGCAACAGCAATTGTTAGAACAACTGAACCGGAAGCTAGACCTGGGGTTGCAACATGCCGATGGCAGTTATCGCTGGTTTGAGTGCCAGGGTAAAGCTCACCAGAATGGAGAGGGAAAGCCTGTACCAATCGTTGGGTCTTTGAGAGATTTCAGCGATCGCAAGCGTAAACAAGAATTGATCAGGAATACTTCCGAGGAGGTTTCGGCAACGATGGGGGAAGCATTCTTTAAATCCCTGGTGAACTATCTTCTGCAAACTCTGGAGATCGAACATGCCTTCATTGGTGAACTCTTGCTACCCAGCCATGTCCGAATCATTGCGGGTATCAGTAATGGTCTGTGCATTGATGGAGTAGAGTATGTGCTGGCAGATACCCCCTGTGAACAGGTGGCGGGTACGCAGATAGCAATTTATTCCGGCAATGTCCAGCAATTTTTTCCTGAAAACCCATGGCTGGCTGAAATTGGTGCCGAGAGCTACATCGGTATTTCTCTATGGGATTCCGCAGGGCAGCAAATTGGCCTGATGTCAGTTTTGAGCAACCGGCCTCTGCAAGAGACAGCAATCATACTGGAGGTGCTGAGGTTTTTTGCTGTTCGGGTGAGTTCCGAACTGGAACGGCGGCAGGCGGAAATGCAACTCAGGCAAGCTCAAACTGCCCTGCAAACCTCGGAAGCAAAACTGAGTGATATCCTCGACAGTGCGGTGGCGGCGATCTCCAGCTTTTGCCAATCCCTAGACGGCAGTTACACTTACCTCTACAATTCAAGCGGTACTGAAGTGATCTTTGGCTACCCGCCCACAGAGATGCAGGATGTTAAGCTTTGGGAGTCCAGAGTTCATCCGGCAGACCTGAAGCCCCTCTTAAGTCAGATTGATGCAGCAATCCTAGAGGAGGAAACCATCAGTGTTGAATATCGTTTTTATCACAGGGATGGCTCACTACGCTGGATTGCTGGCACCTACACCTCCCGATGGGATGTTGCTGCCAACGGTTGGATCGTCACGGTAATCGAAGTTGATATCAGTGGACGCAAGCGAGCTGAACAGCGATTATCTGAGGAAAAGAAAATTCTGTCCCTGATCACTGCCAATCGGCCGTTAGTAGATATTCTCAACCAGTTGGTCGTTACGACAGAGTCCTGTTCCTGCCTGCTAGTCGATAGCACACGCACTCGGTTATACACTGGGGCAGCCCCTAGCCTGCCAGCCGATTACAATCGGCAGATTGATAGCCTTCTGATTGGACCTAACGGTGGCTCCTGTGGAACGGCAGCCTATCGGGGAGAACGAGTCATTGTCACTGATATTGCTGCTGATCCGCTTTGGGTGGATTTCCATGAGCTGGCATTGAGTTATAATCTATGCTCCTGCTGGTCGCAACCGATTTTGTCAAGCCAGGATCAAGTCTTAGGAACATTTGCCCTTTATCATCCCCAATCCCATATCCCCACCGCTGAGGAGCTCGATATTATGCGGAGTGCGTCCTATCTGGCCGGAATTGCCATTGAACACAAAAGAGCAGAAGTCGCTTTACAACAAAGCGAAGCGCTCTTTAGAGCCTCCTTTGAAACAGCGGCGATTGGTATGGGTTTGGTTTCTCTGGAAGGGCAATTTCTGTCTGTCAATACTGCCCTCTGTTGCATCTTGGGCTTTACAGAGTCAGAACTGCTAGCCTTATCCTTTCAGGAGATAACCTATAACGAGGATCTGGTAGCCGACCTTGTTCTCCTGAGGCAAACACTGGCAGGCGATCGCTCCAGCTACCAGATAGAAAAGCGTTACTTGCATAAGAACGGACAAATAATCTGGGCTTTACTGAGTGTCTCACTGGTGCGCGATCTCCAGGAGCAGCCCCTCTATTTTGTCTCCCAGATTCAGGATATCAGTGATCGCAAACAAACGGAGGCAGCCTTGGAATCCAGCCGCGAACGCTACCGCTCCCTGGTGAACAATATTCCCGGTGCGGTCTACCGCTGTGCTTTTAATCCCAATTGGACGATGGAGTATGTCAGTTTAAGCATTACGGAACTCACAGGCTATGCATCTACTGACCTGATGAACGACCAGGTCTGTTGCTTTGCCAGCCTGGTTCACCCTGACGACTGGGCACCGGCCCACCAGCAATTAACAGCAGCGATCGCCGCCCAGGTGCCTGTGATCCTGGAATATCGCCTCCGGCATCGCGATGGCAATTACCGCTGGGTTAAGGATTGCTCTCAGGGGATCTTTAATGAAGCCGGAGACTGCCTCTACACCGATGGCATCTTGCTGGATATCAGCGATCGTAAGCAAACAGAAATCGCCCTACGGGAAAACGAAGCCCGCTTCCAGCGGATTGCTGCCAACGTCAAGGTGCTGATCTTCCAATATATGACCTACCCAGATGGATCAGAGACGATTTCCTATTTCAGCCCCCGCTGTTGGGAAATCTTTGAACTCGATCCAGAAGCAGTCATGGCTGATACGCAGGCGATCTGGCAACTGTTCCACCCAGAAGACTTGCCCCGCATCAAGGACTCCGTTGTCGAGACGATCGCCACCCTCCAACCCTTCTCAGAGGAATTCCGAGTGATTACCCCCAGCGGGCAACTCAAATGGATCCAATCGTCCGCACGACTGGAACTGCAAGCGGATGGCCGGATTATCTGGGACGGGATCATGCTTGACGTCACCAGCCGTCACCGGGCCGAGCAGGCGGTGATCCGGCGGGAACAGTATCTATCCACTCTGGTCGAAGTCCAGCAGCAGCTTTTAGGCGTCGATCAGACAAAGGAACAGATCTATCCACCTGTGCTGGCCCTGTTAGGGAAAGTTGCAGTTGCCAGCCGCGTTTATCTGTTCGAGAACAGCCGCGACGACTTTGGGCGGTTACTGATGAATCAGAAGGCTGAATGGTGTGCTGCCGGCATTTCCCCAGAAATTGACAAGCCCCTGTTGCAGCAGCTTCCCTACGAAGACTGCTTCCCCCGCTGGGCCGAGATGCTCTCCGGGGGGGGAATTATTGCCAGCAATGTCGCCGATTTCCCCGCTAACGAGCGGCAGATCCTGGTGCCTCAGGGCATCTTCTCAATTTTGATCTTACCGTTGATCGTCAATGAGGTATTCTACGGCTTCATTGGCTTTGACAATTGCAGTGAATGCCGGCACTGGGAAGTTTCTGAAGTGGCTCTCCTGAAAGCTGCTGCTGCTTCCCTGGCACTATTCTTGGAGCGTCAACAGGCCGAAACCAGACTGCTGCATGCCTCGCTGCATGATGCCCTGACCGGTCTACCCAACCGCCGCTTATTCATCGATCGCCTGGAACAAGCCCTCAAGCGCCACCAACGTGACCAGCGATCCCTTTCTGCCGTCCTGTTTCTCGATCTAGATCGCTTTAAGGTGATCAATGATAGTTTGGGCCATGCAGTTGGGGATCAGGTTCTCCTGGAAGTTGCCCATCGACTCAAGGAGAGTCTGCGTTCGGAAGACACGATCGCCCGTTTGGGTGGGGATGAATTTGTGATTCTCCTGGAAAACTTGCGTGACCTCGTCGATGCCACACATTGTGCTACTCATTTGCAGAAAACCCTGGCTACTCCTCTGCAATTGGGGGATACGTTGGCTACGACTGAGGTCAGTATCGGCATTGTCCTGGTGGACTCCCGCTACAGTTGCGCGGAAGAGATTCTCCGTGATGCTGATATTGCCATGTATGCGGCTAAAACCTCTGCTGGGAAGGGCTTTCGGATCTTTGATCCACCCATGCATGCTGCTGCCCAATTCCGCCTCCAAATTGAACAGGAGCTTCGGTTGGCCCTACCTGAGCAGCAGTTTCGAGTGGTTTATCAGCCCATCGTCGCCCTAGGTACCCATTTTCTGTTAGGGTTTGAAGCCCTGATTCGTTGGCATCATCCTGAGCGCGGTTCTATTTCCCCTGGCGAGTTTCTCCCCGTAGCTGAGCAGCTTGGCCTACTAGACAAACTTGACCTCTGGGTATTGCAAACTGCCTGTGAGCAGCTTGTCCAATGCCAACAGGCACCGCAATGGCAGGACTGCTCCTTATGCATGAGCGTCAATATTTCCAGTGCCCTCTTCGCCCATGTGAATTTAGTGGATGAGGTAACGGCGATTTTGCACCAAACTGGCTTATCGCCCCAAGCGCTGAAACTGGAAATCACTGAAGGAATCATGGCTACCAATGCCAATGAAGCTGTGGAAAAGCTCCGAGACCTCAAAGCCTTGGGGATACAGTTGAATATTGATGACTTTGGTACGGGCTATTCTTCCTTAAGTCGACTGCAACAATTTCCCATCCATGCCCTCAAAATCGACCAATCGTTTGTCCAAAAAATCGATCAATCTCCAGAGAACCTGGAAATCATCCGTACCATCATTAATTTG
Organism: Aphanocapsa sp. GSE-SYN-MK-11-07L; assembly: GCA_019359715.1. Classification (GTDB taxonomy): domain Bacteria; phylum Cyanobacteriota; class Cyanobacteriia; order Thermosynechococcales; family Thermosynechococcaceae; genus JAHHGS01. The sequence continues at coordinate 9,320 of JAHHGS010000043.1, forward strand.
GCCCACACTCTGGGGCTGGAAGTGATTGCTGAAGGGATAGAGACAGATACCCAGAGACAAGCTCTCCTCACCTTGGGGTGTGAGTATGGTCAGGGCTATCTGTTTGCCAAACCACTGTCTCCTGATCAATTAGTGGCTTGGGATTTGGTTTGTCCAACCATGGAGACTGATCTGAAACAGGTTTGAGACAAGAGTTCCTTATCCTATCCTGAAGTTCAGGTTTTACAATACGGTTAGGATAAGTGATTGAAGTGAAGATATTGAAAATTAATTGGGAATACTTTGAGGAGATTTTAGTCAACCTGTTTGAAGCGATAACCTATCCCTCGAACGGTTTCAATGAAATCCGATGGTGCCCCTGCACTTTTTAGTTTCTGGCGCAGCGCCTTGATATGAGCCTTGACTGATTCCTCTTCTGGGGGATTTTCCTGAAACCAAACGTGATCGATAATCATGCGGGGACTCAGTACTCGACGACCATTGTATAGAAAAAGCTGTAGTAAAGAAAATTCCTTAGGTGTTAAGTGGACATCCTGATTGCTATAGCTCACTTCGTAATTGCTGGGATTCATCTTCAAGTCCCCCCAAGTTAGATTAGGCAGCATTGAGGTATTGCCTCGACGGACCAACGCTCGGATTCTGGCTAATAACTCTGGTAGATCGATAGGTTTAACAATATAGTCATCGGCTCCAGCATCCAAGCCAATCACCTTATCGGTACTGGAATCACGGGCGGTCACCATCATAATCGGTACCAGACAACCCTTTGCTCGTAAACGCTGGCATAATTTAATTCCATCTAGTTTGGGTAATGTCACATCCAGAAGGATAAGGTTGTACTCCTGTTCAATCGCCTGCTGCCAACCTATTTCCCCATCAAGAGCAACATCAACGATATAGCCAAAATCACTTAGGACTTCGGCAACCACCTCACTGAGATGAATATCATCTTCTACTAATAGAAACCTCATGGCGCTAGTTCTCGTTCAAAACCATTAGCTTAACCTTAGTTTATGTTAAAGAAGAGTTAGGCAAAGTCAACCTTAGTCTTATGAAAAAGCAAAAACCAAAGGAAACGCCAGAAAGCTTGAGCATCCAGGATGAACCTCCTACTGCGCTGCTCCTTGAGATTAATTCTTTGCCAGTGTCTGGGGGACTCCCGCACGGCGATCGCCCACAGGCAAATGGCAGCCCGACCAGAGAGTTTGAACAGTTTTTTAAGCTTTCGCTGGACTTGCTTTGCATTGCCGGGCTGGATGGCTACTTTAAGCGCCTGAACCCTGCCTGGTATAAAACTCTGGGGTATTCTGAGCAAGAACTTTTATCTACACCTTATCTAGAATTTGTCCATCCTGAAGACCAAGCAGCTACCGTAGCTGAACTGGAAAAGCTAGGAGAGGGAAGAGATACTATAGATTTTGAAAATCGGTTGCGCTGTAGGGACGGCTCATATCGATGGTTGGCTTGGAATGCCAAAAGTTTTGCAAAAGAGCAGGTGCTCTACTGTATTGGTCGCGATATTACTGAGCGTAAACAGGCAAACTTATTGTTGCAACGTCAGCAAGAACAATTGCACCTAGCCCTGGAGGGTTCGGGGGATGGACTGTGGGATTGGAATCTTACAACTGGAGAGGCTTATTTTAGCCCCCAATGGCTGGAGATGCTGGGCTATGGGACTGGTGAACTTTCAGGGCATGTTGACACCTGGAAAAGACTGATCCATCCAGACGATCAGTCCTGGGTCATGGGTATTTTGCAGGCTCATTTGCAAGATAGCTGCGTCTCCTACACATTTGATTATCGGGTACTGATGAAATCGGGAGAATGGAAATGGATTGCAAATTTTGGTAGGGTTGTCACGCGTAATTCTGATGGTGCTCCTCTACGGATGGCTGGAACCCATCGAGACATCAATGAGCGCAAGCGGGCGGAAGCGAAACTGAAAGAAACCAAAATTGCCTTGCAGGCATTGGCAGCTAATCTGAGCAGTATCCTTGACAATGCAGCGGCAGCGATCTCAAGCTTCTGTCAAACCCCGGACGGCAGGTACAACTATCTGTTTAATTCTAAAGGCTCTGAAGCGATTTATGGCTATACTTCCGCAGAAATGCAACAAGATCATCTCTGGGAGTCCAGAGTTCATCCAGCAGACCTAGAACCCCTCTTAAGTCGGATTGATGCAGCGATCCTGCGGGAGGAAATTTGCATTGTTGAATATCGCTTCTATCACAAAGATGGTTCACTGCGCTGGATTGAGAGTACCTACACCTCTCGTTATGATCCAGTAGCCAACTGCTGGATTGTCGTCGTTTTTGATATTGACATCAGCGATCGTAAACAAGCGGAGGCAGCCCTGAAAGCTAGCGAAGAACGCTACTACTCCTTAGTGAATAACATTCCCGGTGCGGTCTACCGCTGTGCCTTTAATCCCAATTGGACGATGGAGTATGTCAGTTTAAGCATTACGGAACTCACAGGCTATGCCCCTACTGACCTGATGAACGACCGGGTCTGTTCCTTTGCCAGCCTGGTTCACCCTGACGACTGGGCACCGGCCCACCAGCAATTAACAGCAGCGATCGCCGCTCAGGTAACTGTGACCCTGGAATATCGCCTCCGGCATCGCGATGGCAATTACCGCTGGGTTAAGGATTGCTCTCAGGGGATCTTTAATCAAGCTGGTGACTGCCTCTACACCGATGGCATCTTGCTGGATATTAGCGATCGCAAACGACTACAAGTAGCCCTACAAGCCTCTGAACAGAAGTATCGGGCAATTGTCGAAGATCAGACCGAGTTAATCTGTCGCTACAAACCTGATTCCACTATCCTGTTTGTCAATGAAGCCTATTGTCGCTACTTTCAAGTCAATCGGGCTGACCTGATTGGGCAAAGCTATCAACCCTTAATTTATGAAGCGGATCTGGAAAGAGTCCATCAACTGGTCAATTCCCTCAGCCCTGAAAATCCTATTATCGCGGTTGAAAATCGCGTTGTTGTGAACGGTGAACTCCGGTGGACTCAATGGATAAATCGCATGATTCTAGATGATCAGGGGGAATGCCTTGAGTTTCAGTCCATTGGCAGAGACATCACCGATCGCAAACGGGTCGAAGCGGCATTGTGCGAAAGTGAAGAGCGGCTGCGGCTAGCTTTGGAAGCGGCCCAAATGGGTCTCTGGGACTGGAATATTCTCACCAACCGGATTATCTGGTCGCCCACCTTGGAACGCATCATGGAAATGGAGCTGGGCAGCTTCGATGGTTCCCCGGAAACCCTGATTTCGCTGATCCACCCCGATGATCGGTCGCTGGTGCAGGCTGCCATTGACCGAGCGGTTCATCAGCGGGAGAGCTACAACATTGAGTTTCGCTTTGTCTTGCCCGATGGTAGAATTCGCTGGGCGGCCGCTAAGGGTCAAGTCTTTTATGATTGCAATAATCAACCCATTCGCATGACCGGATTGGATCTGGATATTAGCGATCGCAAGCAAAGAGAAGAGATTATTCGTAACATTGCCTTGGGGGTATCGGCTGAAGTTGGCGATGCATTTTTCCAGTCCTTGACGGTCTACCTTTGCAAAGCCCTGGAAGTGGAATATGCCTTTGTGGGCGAGCTGCTCCCACCGGGCATGGAGCGGGTCAAAATCATTGCCGGTTGCGCCAAGGGCCAGCCGATCGAGCCGTTTGAGTATCCCCTGGTAAATACTCCCTGTCAACATGTCGTCGGGCAGCAGATACGGGTATATCCTCAGGTGCAGAACTCCTTTCCTGAAGATGATTACCTCAGAGAGATTGGAGCAGAGTCCTATCTGGGTGCTCCCCTGTTTAGCTCAACGGGTGACGCTTTCGGACTGATAGCTATCGTCAGTTCCAGGCCGTTGACCGATACCGGCTTGTTGGTAGAAACGTTGAAAATATTTTCTGCCCGTGCCAGCGCAGAACTGGAGCGTAAGCGCTCAGCTGAGATTCACCAAAACCTGGAACAGGAAAAAGCCCTGAATGAACTCAAGCTGCGCTTTTTTTCTATAGCATCTCACGAGTTCCGTACCCCGTTGAGTACGATTCTGATTGCCGCTCAGCTACTGGAAAACACTGAACCGCGAGGGCTGAGTGCCAAATCCCTGCGAAATGTGCAGCGGATTCAAAAGTGCGCTCAGCGCCTGCGACAGTTAATTACCGATACTTTGACCATTGCCCGCATTGAAGCCCAGAAATTAGAGTTAAACCCTCAGCCCTTAGCTCTTAGAGTTTTCTGTACTCAGTTAGTGGAGGAAATTCAGTCCAGTATGGCTTCTGAGCATTCCATTGTATTTCGCTATAAAGGGAAAAATGACCCTGTCTCCCTGGATGAAAAGTTGCTCAGCCTGATCTTGAGTAATCTGCTCACTAATGCCCTCAAGTATTCTGCGCCAACTACTGCCATTGACTTCCAGGTATCGCTACTGGCCACAGAGGTCGTATTTATGGTCAAGGATCGAGGGATTGGCATTCGCCCGGAGGATCAACCCTATCTGTTTGAACCCTTTTATCGGGGTACAAACATTGGCAAAATTGACGGCTCAGGGCTGGGACTGGCGATCGTTAACAAGTGTGTGGATTTGCATCGCGGACAAATTACTTTCGAGAGCCAAGTGGATCAAGGGACAAAATTTGTCGTCCGCCTACCCCACAATTTCAAGGAGAAACGTGAGATTATCTGAGACCGACAGCAGATAAGTGGGCATTTTCAGGACACTGTTATCAAGGTTGAAGAGTGCCCCACTTAACCATCAAGGAATCGATCAACTCAGTATGGAGCGCCGGTCTTGCCTCGGCCCAATTTTGAAAATCATTAGAAGTGCTGAATCTGGTGCTTCAAATATCCCTTTGCCTTTTTGATTGGTTTGAGCGTCGTCAATGAGGCAAAGGCTCAAGTCGAGCTTGGTTAATTGAGACAGCTCCGGTATTTGTGCCGTTTACACCCTAAATATTCCCGATTTCTTACCCAATATCTTCATGTACATAGGCTAATAATTATATATGGGTGCTCCGCAATGTTATGTTACTTTTCAAGCGTGAGTTTATTAAGCTCAGTGATTGGGGTGTAATTAAAAGTGAAAGGGAGATAGTAAAAATGGGATAGAAGCTATGATACATAAGACTTCTAACGAAAAGAGGTCTTGTTGTAGCGCAAAACCCTCCATGAAAAACCACTCTGAAACAACA
>JAHHGS010000044.1 GCA_019359715.1 Aphanocapsa sp. GSE-SYN-MK-11-07L
TCGCACCCCACACAGCCGCTTAAATGCTGCGGGGTTGAGGTCTTTAACATCGTTGTAGGTCATGAACAAATCCTCCTTTGACCTACTTTCTCCTTAATACAAATACTTTCGCAAGAGGTCTAATGTCGTCCAGAGTGCTGCCCTGCCCTGGGTGCAACTGATTACCCCCAAGGATAAAAAGCTGCCCTTCGGTCTGTTCCTCAAGAAAGGCTGCGCGGAAGCAGTCAATTTTCAGCTTTCAGAGGACTGGCAGCCGTTTACAGCTCGCTTTGAGTCCGGCGATGCTGAGGTAGAAGACGAGGGCTATTTAACTCAAACCCTTCGCCTCTGCGTGATTCGTCAAACCAGCTTGGAAGGCTATGGCAGAAACCAGTGGGGCAAGTTTGAGTGGCTAGGGCCAATGTATGACCAGGGGCAACTGACGGAGATTGGCTTGCGAGTCAAAAATGGCGGTCAGGATTTTTACCAGGCAACGCGCTACCTAGTTTTATTTCAGGACAAGCAAAATCAACTTTTGCAGGATGCGCCGCTGCAACTCAAAGCCAAGGGCGCATTTGGAGCCTCCTTCGGCGTCGAATTGCGGGAATTTCAAAGTGAATTGTCCAAAGCTTTTTTCAAAGCAGCCAAAGCGGCCGGGAAACGCTTTACGGGTGAGCTGAACCAGGAAGCCCTTTCTTTGGGCATCTTCCAAGCCAAGATGGGTCTGCGACGTTCCGAGCAGGGAGCCTACGTTTGCTACTTGAGCGATCGCATCGTGCCAGTCTTCAATTCCGAGAATGTTGGTAAATCCAAGCTGGTTTCTAGACGCGGAGGTGCAGACATCACCCTATATGGCGTGAATTGGGGTGATCTATTTATTGCCAAGGATTCAGAAATAGGACAGATCTTGATCCAAGCCCACGCTGACCATAGTAATTTTGGTCAACGGGTGCAGCCAGAACCCTTTGTTGGCGTGGGGACAATCCCCAATTCTGAACAAGTGCTAAACAGTCTGCGGTTTGGCAACAACGGCTCTGTCTTCATTAGTTTCCTTTTCAATTGTTGGGTTGGTGATCGAGTCATCCAGTACCACTGCGAAGCCTTTGGAAACGCTGCTAGCTGGTTAGCAGACAACCTCCAATCTCTCCAAAAAGTAGAAATTACAGGCACCCGCATCCATGGCACGGTGCGGGTCGAACACATCGAAGCAGTGACCGAGGCTGAACTTGCTCCACTTAGTGAATTTGACCATTTTTGAGATGGATGCCGGATCATTGCTGGAACAATTAGCGGCTTTGCCGGAGACTCTGGCACTGGTTGCGGTGGGTGCGAACAAAGCTCCTTACCATCCCAACTGGCAGCGATCGCCCCTGAACAAAGCACAAATTGAATCCGAGATTCGGGCGGGGCAGTGTAAAGCGGTGGGAGTGCTCTGTGGTACTGCTTCTGGAGGGCTGGTCTTTCTCGATCATGATGGTGACTCCTGCGATCAATTGATCGAGACCCTTTCAAAACTGTCGCTGGATGAAGCCCTGCCTAAAACTGTCGGAATTACCTCCGGTAGACCGGGACGGTACCAACTGATTTACCATCTGCCCCAACAGGATTGGAAACAGGTTGCTACTCGCAAGCTGAAGACGGGTACGACCGATCAAGACGGCAAAGCAGAGATGCTGGAGTTTCGCTGGGATGGGTGTCAGTCGGTTGTGCTGGGTCATCATCCCACTACTGGTTTTTATCGCTATTTACCAGGGCAGAGTTTCGCTGACTGTGCCATTGCGATCGCCCCTCAGTGGATGATCCAGCAGATGCAGTCCCAGCCGCAGTCAAGCACTCCGAGTTGGACAGAGTTTGAACGACAGTTCCGCCTACCCATTGACCAGGTAGTTCCCCTAGAGAACTGCTTGAGCAAAACCAGCCGGGAATTATTGGCTGGGGTCACACAGGGTAATCGAGATAACGCAGGCGCAAAATTAGCCCGTGACTTGCTTGGCACAGCCCGCTACTTGGAGAGCATTGGTCAGCATTATGAGGGCAACCCTCGCCAGCGGTTGGATGCATTTTGTACTCGCTGCACACCTCCGCTGAATCAGAAAGATAGCGATCGCCTTTGGAAGTCAGCCCTGAGAGACGATCCTGGCTCCAGCTTGTCACCCGACCAGATTGAGAGCTGTATCAAAGCCTGGCTGTGGCGGCAGGTGCGAGCAGAACAAGATTCATTTTCCCGGTCTGTCCCATCAATTGCCCTCTCTGAATCAACAACATCAGCCTCTCCATCTCTAACCTTGGATCAACTCCAACTGCAAATTCGTCAATTTGTTTCCAGTACTCCCACTGAAACCCAGCTCACCGCCCAGGTCATGGGCTGGGCCTCCCGGATCGGTAAACCAGAGAGTACCCTCTGGTCACTGGTCAAGAGCATTCAACAGGAACTGGAACATCAAGAATCTCGCAGCGAAGCCCGGACAGAAGTTGATCACCTAACCCGGTTGGCTGCCTATCAACCCAGCTTAATCCAGTATCTCGATCCGTTTCTGGCCCACCCCTTAGACCAAATCGCGCACTGGATGAGAACCACCAGTATGGCAATGCTGACAACGCTTTTGCCCACAGCGGGCAGCCTTTTGCCCGTGGGCACCGAACTAGAACTCAACTGCGGTACCGAGCATCTGGTCTACCCGATTCTCTAGACGGGCATTGTGGCTGAGAGTGGCAGCGGTAAGTCGCCAGCTCAGAAAACGATTCTCAAACCCCTATTTCGTCTGCAAGCCGAAGCTGAAGAAGTCTACCGAGTTGCCCTAGAAATCTGGGAAGACGAATGTCAGCGTTTCAAGGAAGCGGGACACGGTACATCCAAAAAACCTAAGCCCAGAGACTACTTCACCACTGATGCCACCCGCGAAGCTGTCGTGCAAATTCAGGCTAATCAACCCAACTGTGGTTTCCTGGGCTGGTTCGATGAGTTATCTGCTCTAATCCGGGGCCAGAATCAATACCGCAACGGTCGCGGTACCGATAAAGAATCCCTCCTGTCCGGTCGGGATGGCAGCGCTCAGAAGGTTGATCGGGCGGGTGGCAAACGCCTGTTCATTGCCCGCTCTGCTTATTCCATCACGGGCAGTACCCAACCGGATACCCTGCGATCGCTGATGGGTGATTTTTCTGATCCGACGGGTCAGTGGGCCCGCTTTCTCTGGTGCTTTCTACCGATTCGTCCCGCTCCCTATCCTGAACAAGCTGTTCGTCTGGATGTTTCAAACCTGCTTGAAGGCATCTACCGGCGTTTGGCAGAGTTCCCAGCCATGACGTATCGCCTCAGCCCTGGTGCCAAGAACCACTACATTCACTGGTACAACGAGCTGGATCGGCTGCGGTTGCAGGAAGTCAAGCAGAGCCTGCGGGCAGTCTACGCCAAGTTCAAGAGTGATACTGGCGTGTTGGTGTTGCTGCTGCACTGTCTCAACGCCGCGATCTCTGGACAGCTCCCGGCTGAGCAGGTTGCTGAGGCAACTATGCAGTCCGCGATTCAGCTCAGCAAATTTTATCTGGGGCAGGTGAAGTTGATTCATAGCGAAGGGGATGCCCTTGATCATGACCTCACCCCCAGCTACTGCAAGATCTTGTCGCTCTCTCAGCGCAAAGGATGGGTGACTGCCAGGGATATTTATCGAGCCAGAGCGGTGGGCGATCGCAAAGCCACTCTCAATCAAATCCGAGGATTGATGCGCGAATTGGTGACAATGGGGCTTGCACAAGCCCGAAATCAGGGCAATCGTTTGGAAATTCGGGCTTTTAACCCTGGTGACACTCATCCAAATACTGATGATAATCCCCCAAAAAGTGGTGACAATCCTTCAGAGTTTGGTGACAGTCTCCTGAACGCTGGTGACAATTGGACTACCGAGAGAGATAAGCGCGAACTTGCCTCGATACGACACTCCGTGAATAGAACTTTCACCAGCGACAATCCGAATGTCACCAAGAATGGTGCAGTTGTCACCACACTGTCACCAGGTTGGCAAAGCCGAAAAGCCCTTCCCAACCAAGGTTCTACTCCAAACAAGGTTGAGTTTGTCACCACTGAACAACACCAACCCTTCAAAGCTCGACCACCAAATTTTGTTAAATCTACGATTCAGGTCGGTGATGTCTGTCGCTATCGAGACCCTGATGGAGCTATGAAAGTCACCTGTTGGGGCAAAGACCTACAGGTAGTAGCAATTGAGAAGGACATAGCCACCGTCAAGGCAAACCAATGGGTTCATTCCTATCAGGTAGAGATGCGCTACTTACGAAAATTGAGGTAAGTCCAAGATGACTGAAATTCTATCTCAGAAATTAGGGTGGGTTGAGTTGAAAGAAAAAAAATGGGCAATAGGTTGTCACTATTCCCATCAGGATTGGCAATTACTGAAATGGATCAACTCCATAAATCCTCTAGGAGGTAAGGAGGATGTCTGACCTGAACCGCTATCACATGGAAACCATCAAAGCGATTGCTGATTTGACCACTGCTGACCAGCAAATTGCTGAACTACTCCAGGAGCGGAACCGAATGCTACAGGAGTGTGTCAGTTTGCTCAGGCAAGAAGTCAGCGATATATGGGTATCTGCCGATGATTTTGCCAGCACTGCCCAGATTCCGATCACCCCATACCGAGTAATGGATGATCGTCGCGAAGGTCGGCTCAAAGAGGGATTTCACTGGATCAATCTCAGTGAGGGGGATCGTGGCACCTTTGTATTTTGTGTACGTACTTGCAAGGCTTATTACACCACTACCGCACGCAAGCGCAAACCTAGGGCTTAATCGGGCGGTTGGGGTCTATCTGGTCGGTTCATCAGAATTTCAAACGCCCGATTGTGGTGGCGTTCATCGATCCAGTGAAAATACAGATCAGTATGAACCTGTACACTATGGCCCATTTGAGCCGCAGACAGAGCAATATCCCATCCAAAATGAAGAGTTCGTACTGCCCAGGCATGGCGAAGGTGGAGAGGAGAAAATGGTACCCCTGCATCCTTAAAATAGTCGTTGACACGATGGCTGTAGTCTGAATTATTTTTGCAATTTACTCCTGGCAGCAACGGTTCATCCAATTTCCAGCGTTCCCTCCATTCTGGATAGCATGGCCATACCCGACGAGGGCCCGTTTTTCCATCTAAAACCATTAAGATTCCAGGTTCAGCCTTTAAGCTCTCTAAATCCAACCAGAAACTTTCTGAGGGCCTCAAGCCATAGGTTGCCAAGATGCCAAACACCCACCGCCAACCTGGATTTTTAATTTGGTGCCAACATTGGCTGATGATTTCATCATCAGGGATTTGTTTTGGAGACACCCGTCGAGGCGAGTAATTTCCACCCAGACGCTTCAAATCCACCTCAACCCCAGCAAACTTAGCAAGTGTATTGAAAGCCATACAAACCCGTTTGCGGCTCTTACTATCTGGTTCGGTACCGGACACTGCTTGCAAAATCAACTCGGAGGTTAGTGCTTCATCTTCAGGGAGTTTTTTAAATGCCTTCAAATAATCCCCGTTCCAGGTAGTCTCAGTTTTAGGAGTCCGTTGCCGCCTGATAAAGTAGTCCTGCTCCAACTGAGAAACCCATTCGGCAATGGTTGTTGGCGGGCTAGTAGCGTCATTGTTGGGCTTCGGACGCAAGTAAGGTTCCCAGTCAAACTGGTGCTTAGCTAGAAGTGCTCCGATCAGCCGGGCTTCGTTTTCAGCGTGTTTGATCCCCGCTGGATTAGCGTAACTTCCTAGAGAAATTGTCTGTTGATGCGGAAGTGTTCGCGAACTTCCCGGTTTGGGCGGTAAAGTTGCCCTCAGGAACAGAGAATTTTTAATGCGGCAAATCGTTACGCCTACCCTGGAATTTTTGAGGCGTTCATTTGCTTCTTTAAGCTGGAGGTCAATCTTATCCAATGCAAAGTTGTTTACTAAATATTTACTAATTTTAGGCTAGATTTGACTGGTTTTTACTAGCTTTTATTATTTAGAATGCCTATGAAAAGCTTGCCAAGAGGTCGCCATGGCAGCCACTACATCAAAAACTCATCTGAAAACATGAAGGATTCGAATTCCCCTGGGGGTATTGCTCAAACTCTTTCTAGCAGCGCATCTGCTGATTTAATTGAACTTTCTCCGAACCCACCGGACTAGATACCTATTCACATTGCGCCAAATTTGACGGAGTTCTGAGATGCATCAGGGCTTTCATCAGCAGATCGTGATTGATGTTGTCAAAGAGTCCTCGGATGTCGAGCTCGACAACCCAGTCATCAATACTCTGGACAGTTCTTAGAATAAATGCTGAAACCCGCATTCTAAGGAACAAAACCCGCTCAGTGGTTGTCGTCCTCTAGCCGCGCAATCGGAAACCTCGCCGATCGCAGAACTTAAAATAGACAGGGCAATATTTCTGGGCCGCGATTGCCAGCATTGCGATACCAGCCGATCGGCTGGCTAGGATCAAGCCTTAGGTTTGGCAGTCGTCGGAACAGCGTCGCTAGGGCAATGTTAGCCTCTTGTTTGGCTAAAACCGCGCCTAGACAGGTGTGAGGGCCATGACCAAAGCTGAGGGGTTTCCCAGAACAGCGGTTGATCTCAAATTGATCGGGATCGGTAAAGTGGTCGGGATCGCGGTTGGCAGAGGCAATATTAAGTTGCACAATCTGTCCTTGGTGAATCAAATTGCCATGTAACTCAAAGTCTTGAAGGGCAATGCGGGGAATTAGTGTGACCGGCGGTTCGTAGCGGAGGACTTCTTGAATAACATTAGTTAAAAGGTCTGGTTTTGACTGAAGCTGCGACCATTGTGCCGGATGTGTCAACAGCAAATAAACAGCATTGCCGATCAAGTTTCTGACTGCCAGATGACCTGCCAGCAAAATCAGCATTGCATTGGCGATAATTTCATCGTCGGTGAAATTTCCGGTCTCCGTTTCGGCTTTGATGAGGGTACTCAAAAAATCATCTTGGGGCGCGCGTCGCCGATCGGCAATTAATTCTTGGGTGTAACCGATCAATCCATTGGCGCTTGCTACCATGCGTCGGGTTGTCTCGGCTGTAATTGGCAGGATGTTGAAAAAGTCTACAAAATCGACTGACCATTGCACCACCTGATCCCGATCCTGCGATCGCACCCCCAGAAAGTCACTCAGAACGTAGGCCGTCATCAGGAAACCATATTCACTGGAGACATCTATAAATCCTTGAGCTTCAACTCGATCAAGGAGTTGATCGGCAGAGTGCTGAATTTGATCTTTGAGACCGTGAGCGATCGCGGCATTGAAGCCCAAATGTAAGAAATCACGAATGCGGGTATGTTCCTCTGCGTCCTTCATCAATACCCATTGCTCAAGATAGGGTGCGATCGTCCGCAACTCTTGCCGAACTTCCTCAGGAGCCGCATCCACAAAGCCGATCATTCGATTGGCACTGAGCCTGGAATCACTGAACAGAGCAGCAACATCCGCGTATTTGAAAATGAACCATTGCTGAAGGGGCGGATAAAAAAAGACCGGATGATTTTCCCGAAAATATTGCAGATCAGGAAAGGGATTATCTAGTTTTTGAGGATCATTGAGGAAAAATTCAGCACCTGCTCTGGGATCAGGACTGAAAAGCTGTTCGGCCGTTGATTTCATTTCTGCTCCTTAAAAAAGCTTCAAAAATTACCCTAAGCGGTTCTGCATTAGTCACTTACAGCACCTCATAGGTAGCAACTTTGGACGATTTGGCATAATCATCACTGATTGTAAAACCACAGCGGCGGGCAAAATCGGAGTAAAGCAGTATCCAGCCTACCGCTTAGGCACTTATACTTATCAAGAGTCGTATCTGCCAAACTGGCTCAACCCGAAATCCTGACAAATTTAGGACGACCCGCTATAGCATGGAGGCAAGGGAAAACATCGGATCTGGTTCAGATTCGTTTGAGGCTGCTTTTTCATGGCGATTCTGCACGGTAGTTGGCTGTTTAATTCCCAAAGCGCTCAGCGCCACGGCGCTGAGCTAGGGAGGCAGCCAGCCGAAGCCTTTTTGATCTGGGGGGAAGTTTGGCGAGGCATGTCTTCCAGCCAAAGCGAGCTTGGGCATGAAACAACGGCGCACATTCCTAACTATCCCCTCGCGATGACAGCGACGGAACTGGCTGACTATTTACAGACTTTGGAGAAAAAAAAGGGCTTAACGTTGCCGCCTGGCTTTCCAACTCAAGCTCAGTCCTGCATCTTGACTTTACCGACGGCATTGAATCAGCCGCCCAGCTACTCAGCCACCCCCCTGTCTGAGCCAGTGGAACTCTATCCCTGGCAGGTGGTAGGGCTGGGCTTGAGTCCAGCGATCGCAGCCGAGTTTCTCAACGCCCTGCCCCTGGGCATTCAGCAGCCAGAGGATAGCTATGTGGCTGGAGATTTGCGCTTTTGGTCGCACGTTAGCCGCTGGAGTCTAGACCTATTGGTGCGCTCCAAGTTCTTGCCACAGTTGCAGCAAACGGCAGACGGCCAATGGCAGGCGGGCTGGCAACCCCTGCTCGACAGCGCCGTTGATCGGGCCCGGTTTAAGCAATTTACCCAGACGCTGCCAACGGTCTGCCGGATCGGTCAGCTCGGCTCAGACCCAGGACTAGCAGTCAGCCTACCGCCAGAGCCAGAAGCCGTTCTGCGCCAGTTTTTGCAGCAGGTGATCACAGCCAAGATTCAAGCCGCCGTTGACCCAGAGGCGATCGCGGCGGCCCTGAGGGGCGGACTTGATCCGGCGATCGCCCACTGGTTAAAAAGCCTGGGGGGCGCGATTTCAACGCCTGACCCAGCCACCGCAGAGGAACTGCCCCGCTTGGCAGCGGCTTTGCAAACATGGACAACGCCGCTCCAGCAAAGTCTACAACCGCTGAAAACCTGGCGAGCCTGTTTTCAGCTCTCTCCCCCCGCCGCGCCGGGGCAAAACTGGCTGCTGGAATACCTGCTGCAATCCGTTGATCAGCCGCAGCTTGTGGTCGAGGCGGGGCAAATCTGGAGTACGGCGACGGAAAACTTAATTTATCAGGGCAAAACGATTGAGCGCCCGCAAGAAGCCTTGCTGATGGGGTTAGGGTTGGCTTCACGGGTGTATCCACCCATTGAAGCCAGCTTGCAGGCCGCCCGCCCCTGCGACTATCCGCTCAACCCCGCCCAGGTCTACGACTTTTTAAAGGCGGCGGCTTGGCGCTTAGAAGACAGCGGCTTTGGGGTAATTTTGCCCGACAGCTTGGCCAATCGAGAAGGCTGGGCCAACCGATTGGGGCTAAAAATTAGTGCCCAAGCCCCCAAGTTAGACAAACAGGCGATCGGGCTAGCCAGCTTGCTCAACTTCAAATGGGAGCTGTCGATCGGCGGGCAAACTCTTTCTAAAGCAGAGTTCGATCGCTTGGTGAAACTGAATACCCCCTTGGTTGAAATCAATGGCGAATGGGTAGAGCTACGCCCCCAAGACGTAAAAGCCGCCCAAGCCTTTTTTGCCGCCCGTAAGAACCAAACCGGGCTGTCCTTAGAAGACGCGCTGCGCTTGAGCACGGGGGATACGCTGTCGCTCGAAAAACTGCCCGTGGTTAGCTTTGAAGCCTCTGGCTCCTTGCAGGAATTGCTAACGACGCTGAATGGCAATCAGACCATTGCCGAGATTCCCAACCCGCCAGGGTTTAAAGGCGAACTGCGCCCCTACCAGGGGCGCGGGGTGGGCTGGCTGTCGTTTTTGGAGCGTTGGGGACTGGGAGCTTGCCTAGCTGACGACATGGGCTTGGGCAAAACTGTCCAGCTTTTGGCTTTTCTGCTGCACCTGAAAGCGCAAGACACGCTGAAGGGGCCAACCCTGCTAATTTGCCCGACTTCGGTGCTGGGCAACTGGGAGCGCGAAGTCAAGCGGTTTGCCCCCCAACTGACGATGTTGATTCATCACGGCAGTCAGCGCAGTTCAGCCAAAACCTTTGCCAAGCAGGCTCAGCAAACCAACTTGGTGATTACCAGCTACCCGCTAATTTATCGCGATGAAGCTGCCTTAAATAGCGTCACCTGGCAAAATTTAGTTCTGGATGAAGCCCAAAACATTAAAAACCCGGATGCCCGCCAATCGAAAGCCGTCCGCAAATTGCAGGCCCAGTTTCGGATTGCCCTCACCGGCACGCCCCTGGAAAATCGCCTGACTGAACTGTGGTCGATTTTGGATTTTCTCAACCCTGGCTATTTGGGCCCGCGCAATTTCTTTCAGCGCCGGTTTGCCACCCCGATCGAACGCTATGGCGACAGTGATTCTTTGAAAACCCTGCGATCGCTGGTGCAGCCCTTTTTGCTGCGGCGGCTAAAAACCGATCGCGAGATCATTCAAGACTTGCCGGAAAAGCAGGAAATGAATGTGTTTTGTGGCTTAACCCTAGAGCAGGCTAACCTCTACGAAGCAACTGTTCAGCAGTCTCTAGACGCGATCGAAGCCGCCGATGGGATTCAGCGGCGGGGAATTATTCTGGCCACGCTGACTAAACTCAAACAAATCTGCAACCATCCGGCCCAGTTTCTGCGGGAGCCGCGCTCAAATACTCAGCACCGCTCTGGTAAACTCAACCGGCTGGAAGAAATGCTAGAAGAAGCGCTGGCAGAAGGCGATCGCGCCCTTGTCTTCACCCAATTTGCTGAAATGGGCAAGCTGTTGCAGCAGCATTTGAGTCAAGCTTTAGGCTGGGAAATTCTGTTTCTCTATGGCAGCACCAGCAAAGCCCAGCGGGAAGCGATGATTGATCGGTTCCAGCACGACCCGCAGGGGCCGCGGATTTTTATTTTGTCCCTGAAAGCAGGCGGAGTTGGCTTAAACCTGACCCGCGCCAACCATGTTTTTCACTTTGATCGCTGGTGGAACCCGGCGGTGGAGAACCAAGCCACCGATCGGGTGTTTCGGATTGGGCAAAAGCGGAACGTGCAAGTGCACAAATTTGTCTGCACTGGCACTCTAGAAGAAAAAATCCATGAGCAAATTGAGAGTAAAAAAGCCCTAGCTGAGCAAGTAGTGGGAGCGGGTGAAAACTGGTTGACCGAACTGGATACGGATCAGTTGCGCAACTTACTGCTGCTGGATCGCAACGCCATTATTGACGAGGAAGGATAGAGATCATGAGCCAACCCCAAATCATCAAAATTGCTTCCAAAGCGGGGCAAGTCAAACTTGATCCAAAAATAGAGTCGCGATCGCCTGACCCTGAATTGAGTCTGGCTCCACCGATGACAGCCAGCGATCCGGCTGACAACGGGCGAGAATGGTGGGCCCAGCGCTGGGTGGATGTACTGGAATCCTTTGGCTGGCGACGGCGGTTAGAGCGGGCCCGCAATTACGTCCGGGAAGGGCGAGTCTTGAGCCTCCAGTTTGAAGGCGCAAACGTAATCGCCCAAGTCCAAGGCACTGCCCCCGAACCCTACGATGTCAAGCTGTCCCTGGATGCGTTCACAGCAGAAGAGTGGGGCTACGCGATCGAAGAGATGTCAGGGCGGGCCATTTTTGCCGCCAAGCTGCTGGTTGGAGAAATGCCGACCAATATTGAAGAAGCCTTTATTGCCAGCGGCTTGAGCCTTTTCCCTTTTAGCAAGTTTGATATTCACAGCCGCTGCTCTTGTCCTGATCCGGTCAACCCTTGCAAGCACATTGGCGCAGTCTACTATCTGCTTGGAGATTATTTCAGCCAAGACCCGTTTATTTTGTTTCAACTGCGGGGCAAGACCAAGCCAGAGATTATCAATGCCCTGCGTCAGCTCCGCACTACCGATGCGAGCGACCCAGACTCGACTGAGCGGGAACCCGCGATCGCCGCTGGGCAATTTACCTCGCTCCAGCTAGGGGAACAGTTCTGGCAGTATTCTCAGCAGCTTGATGCCTCATTGGTCGTAATTGCGCCTCCGCCCAGCCAGGAAACCGTCTTGGATGTATTGGGTAGTATTCCCCTCGCTGCTGAGGCTGCATCGCGTCAGCAGGATGCTGCCTTAACAATGGAATGCCTGCAAAAGATTTATCAACAGGTGGCTCAGCAAGCGTTAATTGCCGCCATGACCGGCGGAGGAACGGAATCAGCCTGATTAGGTTTGGCGAGATTCCGGCGTGATAGAATGAAGAACCGCTGACTTAATTTCAACTGTTATGGCCTTACTGCAAGAACAAAAGCAAGCAATTATTAACGACTATCAATCCCATCTCACAGACACTGGCTCAGCAGATGTGCAGGTGGCGATGCTGACAGAGCGGATTGTTAAACTTTCTGCCCACTTAAAAACAAATGCGAAAGACCACGCTTCTCGTCGCGGTCTGCTGCAAATGATTGGTCGCCGCAAGCGCTTGCTTAGCTACATTCAAAAACAAAGCCCTGAGCGCTATCGGGCCTTAATTACTCGCCTCGGAATTCGGGGTTAAACAGAACGGCAATGGCGAAGAAACCGAAGCCAAAGAAAGCCAAAGAAAGCCTACCGGGTCAACGTCTGCCGTTTGAGCCAGTCACAAAAAAGCCTGCTCAGCCGCCTGTTAAGCCTGCGCCGATTCAGCAGGTCGATCCGGCACCGATTAGCAAATCTACTGCCAAACAGACCAGTTCACAAATCCCCGAAGTTGTTAGCAAGCGAATGCTAAAGCGGATGGCGGCTTTCTCTGGGTTGCCAACGGGGATGGGCATCGCCACGTTTCCTATTTGCTATCTGCTGATTACCCAAGCTGGCTTTGAGTTGCCAAATGTAGCGGTGGTTTTAGTCAGTATGGGGTTATTTGGGCTAGGGGTTGTAGGTCTAAGCTACGGAGTCCTATCTGCCTCTTGGGACGAAAAGCTACCCGGCAGTCGTTTGGGCTGGCAAGAGTTTAAGCTCAATTTTGGCCGCATGACCAGCAGTTGGCGAGGCCAACAAAAGTCTTCATGAGTATTTTGTAATAGCTCAACTTAGAGGGAATAAGGATTCCAACGGGGGTTGAGCTTTTTGCAAATCGGTCTGCGTCAGGTCAAACGGCTTTGCTATCACTAAGGAGCTGTACAGTCCTAATCAATGATTTTTTTGACTGCCAAATGCTGATCAAACTTCTGCTCATAGTTGGGATCGTTAGTGCCGAGTATGCTGTCCCAAAACGTAAAATATAGACCGTAATGCAACGTGTATTTAAGATGATGAATCGAATGATGGGCGGGCCCGATAAACCACCTGCCTAGCCAATGGTGGGGAAACGATAGCGGCAACCGATCGATGCCGATATGATTCAAAACCGCCCAGACTGTCATCGTCGTTAGCACCGCCAGCAAGGTGATGAAATGGAGCGGCATCAAAAACACGATCGCAACTAGAAACAGCGACTGGACGATCGCCTCTAAGGGGTCAAAAGCAAAGGAAGTCCACGGGGTAGGATAGCGCGATCGATGATGTCCCTTGTGCAGCCAGGGAAAAAGCATCGGGTGATGAAATAAGCGATGGCTGAAGTAAAAGTAGGCATCTTGCAGAATTAACACCGCCCCATAACTAACCCCTAAATACCACAGTCCATACTGCTGGGAGTCGCTATATAAGCGGGTCAAACCCGCACTGTATCCTGACATCATCAAGGCTGCTGCCAGCGCAAACACCCCCGCCGACAGCACAGAAAGCTGAATATCGCGTTGAATCGATCGCCAAGGGTGCGGGCGATCTTGCCCCAGTGGATCAGCCGCTTGATCAATCAAAGAGGGGCTACAGGGCAAGTAGAGGCACAGATAAGTTCCCCCCGCCACTAGAAAATACCGGAGCAGAATAATCCCAAAAAAAGCGATGCCGTAAAACTTAAATGAGTGGTTGAGCAAATTAGTCTCCTTGCCATTCCCGATCTTCTAGTTCCTTCTGGGGCAGGAGCAACGTGGCTTCAATTTCTTGCCGGATGGCTGCTGTGACTTCGCAGTTACTATTCAAGCAATCGACCAAGAGCTGATTGGCATCGTAGTAGCGTTGGAGCACCTGCTGCTGCTCAGGGCTAAACTGCCAGGAATGATTAGTATTGCGGTAATGGGCGATCGTGCCCCTCAACTGTTCCACCCAGCCAGGATAGTTTTTCTGCCACCAGTCCTGAAGCCATTTCCCGTTTTGACCGGGAGCGGGCAATTGGTCTTTCAATTGTTGGAGCGACTTATAAAATCCAGCATCCAGAATTGTGACCAGAATGTTGTTGAGGGCTGAGCTACAAGCATTGGTAAGGCGAAAGTCCTGGCAGTTGTCGGTCGTGCACTCTAGCAGCAAGTTCTCTAACGCCACATCGACAAACACCCCCTGGTCGAGGGTGCAGGCTAAGGCAAAGTCAGCCGCCGCATTTGGGTATTTGGCCAGAGCCAGATAAAAGGCTCGCGGGGTAGCCAGTTTGGTTTCGTCTGGAATCTGCCGGGATTTTTGGCTGGCCCAACTTAAGAACTCTTGCAGATAAGGGTCTTGCGCCACTAAGGCATCAATCTGCTGCTTCATCAACTGCACCAGCGAATCGGCACTGCCCAACATGGCAACCGTTAACAAGAACACCTCGCGCCAGTGCGGATCGGTGATGTGGCTCACCAACCCGCCCAGGGCTTGCTCTAATGCCCGCAGATTATGGCTGGCCACAATTTTGCGGGCCGTAAAGTATTCTTGAAATGCCAGATAGGGAAACGAAAAAATTCCGCGTGCTCGCTCGATCAGGAAGCCATGCTGAGCTTCGATCGCCTTCAGCATCGCTTCGCTTTCCAGTTGGAGTTCCTCTGGTTCCAGGCTGGCACCGGGCAAATTCCGCAAGTAGTCGCCAATGTATTGTTCAATTACCCGTTGCTCAAAAAAGTACTGCCCCTGCTCAAAGGTAACTGCCGCCAGTTGACTGAGCAGCCTCAGCTTTTGGGGCAGTAAAAACCCGCGATACACCTGATCGCGTTCGACGCCTCTGGCTTCATCCCACTTACCCAGCAGCAGATCTAGCCCTTGCTTATAGAACTCAGACCGCTTGGCCGGAAATTTGCCCTGCCCCTGAAACACCCAGCAGGCCAGATGCAAAAACAGCGGCGTTACCACCAGTTGCCGAAACTGCCAGTTTTCCGACAAGTCCAGCTTCTGAATAAACTGAGCGGACTGGTTCTGCCCCGATTCAGCCGTCGTTTTGGTCAGGGCGACAAACCACTTCTGGGCGAAGGTGGTGATCTGGGCTTGGGTAAAGGGAGCAATTTCAACATCGGTGAAGCCGCGCAGTCGCAGCTTTTGGGCAGCGGTGCGACAGGACACGACAAATCGATTTTTGTAGTACTTATCCGAGAACTTGCGAATTTCTTTCAGAACCGCTGTACTATCCTGGTTTAGCACCTCATCCATGCCATCCAGCAACAGCAGGACTCGACCTGCTTGCAGTAAGGTTTTTAGCACCGATGAATTGGCAATTCCAGCGGTGACAAACACCTGACGAATGGTGTTGAAAAGGCTAAACTCACCGCTGCGCCTAGACTCTTCCGCAAACTCCCTTAAGGAAATAAAAATTGGGACTTGATCGGCGGCGAACTCACCCCGATTGCACTGAATCGCCAAATGCTGCAAAAAGGTGGTTTTGCCAACCCCCGGTTTGCCCAGAACTCTTAGCTTCGAGTAGGTTTCAACCACGTGCATGCCGGGGATTTGCTTCTGCTCAATTGCTCCCAAACCCACCCGATCGAATTCGGTCGGTGGCAAGTTTTGCAGGTCAGCAATTTCAAACCACTGTTGACTGGCAATTTCCGCCAGGATATTCACATCCACATAGATGTCATCAATGCTGACCGGATGGCTGATATCCAATAGCTGCAAAATGCCGCATTGGTTTTGAATTGTGTCTCGATGCTGCGATCGCACTTGTCGCACCAGCTCATCCAGATCCGCAGGGATAGCCTCAGCCGCTGTTCCAGGTTCTGGAAAATCCGTCGGCGGCTGATCCGTAATCTCTCGCCAACCTAAATCGAGGATTGAACAAATATCCATGAAAATCTGGCGATCAACGGGCTGCCCGGTGAAAAACCGCCAAATTGGCTGACGGGTCTTCAGGTTCACTTCCCCGGCCAAATTTTCCTGAGTCCAGCCCTTGAGGGCAAATGCGCGTTTAGCCCGTTGAATCCCCGCCGGAGAGGCCTGGAGCGATCGCTTGACCATAAAATGTCGTGCTCATGTTAATTCAGACCCGGAATTCAAACGTTTAAAAACATCGAACACTTTACGAACACCTTACATACTAGTTGCTTTCCAACTTAGGGAAATCATACAAAATTTAAGCCAGTTTCTCCATGTACCATCAGGCTGAACTTAAATCAAACATTTTGACAGCAAAAAATGGATCTTAAATAACTGCAAAAACTTTGTTCAAAGACACTTCTACATTAGGTTTTAGGGTTTTCAAACCTTCAAACACCCGCTTGGCAGCGATCGGCTTGCCTCCAATGCTGCTCGTGATCAGATTTAAATCCGGCAATATAAGAATGTTTCAGTCAAGATGAAGAGGAACTTGATTAGAAATCTATTATGTCAAAAGAAAAAAAAGGCAATAAAGAGTCCAAAAAGCCAAAAGCGCCATCGGATGGCACTAAAAAACCGAAGAAAGACCCGAAGCGATATGACTAAGGATCGTGGATTAAATAAAGCCGGAGAAAAGAAGCAAAATCGGTAAAATCGACAAACTTGAATCGGAGGCAAATCGCCCAGTTACCAAGCCACAAGTATGATGATTCCCAGTCTTATTTAATCCATGACCCTCAGCGGATTGCATCGCTTCTGCTCTCGTCAGGCTGGCAAAAGCTTGCTTGAGAGACACCTGCTGAACGAACAGAGGTAATGAACTACATCAGTCCTGTAATACTAGAGAAAATGCGATTTAGATTCTAAAAGATGAATATTCAGGCAACCTCGACCCTGGCAACGGACTGGTTAGGCGATTTACTGGCGATCGGCTTTTTTGAAGACGCTCTAGAGCTAACGGGCACTTTAGCAGACTTGAACCAAAATTTGGACGGTGTGCTGCAAGAGTTAATCAGCGAAACTGAGTTCAAAGGTAAAGCGGGCAAAAGCGCTGTTGTGCGGGTGGGCGGCAAAAATCCAGTTCGGAAGCTGATGATTGTTGGGCTAGGCAAAGCTGAGTCTTTGCAGCTAGACGGGCTGCGCCGGGCGGCGGCAACGATCGCCCGCACGGCCAAAAAAGAAAAGGCCAAAACCCTGGCGGTTAGTTTACCGCTGTGGCAGGAGAAGCCCGCTGCCACCGCTCAAGCGATCGCCGAAGGAATCGAATTATCCTTGCATCAAGACAACCGCTTCCGGTCTGAGCCGAAAGACAATGAAGACAATAACGATGCCCTCAAGTTAGAGCAAGTTGACCTTTTGGGACTGTCTGGCCAAAATTCAGCGATCACCAAGGCGCACCAAATTTGTCAGGGGGTAATTTTAGCCAGAGAACTTGTTGCCGCTCCAGCAAATGTGATCACGCCGGTCACGCTGGCCGAAGCTGCCCAGGCGATCGCCAATGAGTGCGGGTTAACGGCGGAAATTTTAGACAAAGACGAATGCGAAAAGCTCGGTATGGGAGCCTTTTTGGGCGTTGCCCAGGCCTCTGAGTTGCCACCTAAATTCATTCACCTCACCTACCAGCCAGAGGGAACCGCCCACCGCAAATTGGCAATTATTGGCAAAGGGCTGACCTTTGACTCTGGCGGCTTGAACTTAAAAGTTGGTGCGAGCGGAATTGAAACCATGAAAATGGATATGGCTGGTTCCGCAGCGGCGCTGGGAGCGGCCAAAGTGATTGGCCATCTCAAACCCAACGTCGAAGTCCATTTTATTGTCGCGGCAACGGAAAACATGATCAGCGGGCGGGCGATTCATCCGGGCGATATTTTGACCGCCTCGAATGGCAAAACAATTGAAATTAACAATACCGACGCAGAAGGGCGACTCACCCTGGCCGATGCGCTCGTGTTTACCGAAAAGCTGGGCGTAGACGCGATCGTGGACTTAGCTACCCTAACTGGAGCCTGCATTGTTGCCTTGGGAGACGACATTGCCGGTCTGTGGACACCAGACGAAGCGCTAGCTGAGCAACTGGCAGCGGCGGCCGAACAATCGGGCGAAAAATTCTGGCGGATGCCGTTAGAAGAAAAATACTTCGATGGCATGAAATCCTCAATTGCTGACATGAAAAATACCGGCCCACGGGCAGGCGGCTCAATTACCGCCGCCCTATTTCTGAAGCAGTTTGTCAAAGAAACCCCTTGGGCCCACTTAGATGTGGCTGGCCCAGTCTGGACAGAAAAAGAAAGCGGCTATAACAATACGGGGGCAACTGGGTTTGCAGTGCGGACGTTGGTCAATTGGGTATTGGGTGCTTCAAGCTCTGAGTCAGCCGATTAGCCGCAGCAAGGTTGAATCCCGTAGCACTGCGGGCTGAGATCAGCCAAGATTGTTTCTGCAAGGCTTGCTTTGCAGTCCTTGCAGAAATACAGCAATTGTTAGTTGCGGTGGGTGCGATTTATTGGCCTAAAATGCAGCCGCTCCGAGCCGCCAGCTTAATCACTAAATCAGCAGGAGGATTCGCTGGCTCCAACTCAAGCTGGGCAGTGCCAAATAGCTGCTTGGTCGGAAGCGAGTTTAACCCCAAATCGGCGATTTTTAAGTTTACCTGTTCGGGTTCTGTCCCGATATTCACAGCTATCAGTAACTCTTCCTCGCCCAAGGTGCGAGCAAACACATAAATCGTGCCTTGGGCGTGCAGAATTCGATAGGTGCCGATGCGAAGAGCTGGGTAGGTATGGCGCAGCCCAATCAACTGTCGATGATAGTTTAAAAGTTCTTGATCCCAATTCGCTTCGGGCGGAAATCCGCGCCGAGAGTCTGGGTCATTCGCCCCTGGTAAACCAACCTCATCGCCGTAATAAATGCTGGCAGCCCCAGGAAAGGTCAGCAGCAATAGCGTTGCTAGCTCAACGCTGGTGCGATCGCCGTTGGCAATGCTAATTAACCGAGCCGTGTCATGACTGGCTAACAGGTTCAACTGAGTCAACTGAATTTCCCAGGGATACAAATCAAGCAGCGCCTGGATTTTGGCGGCATAGTCGGGGGCAAACAGGGGCGGATAGGGTTCATAGCTAGGTGTGCGGACATAATCCAGCACCACCCGATCGCCAGCCGTAAAAGCGATCGTTGGCCCAGCAAACAGATAGTTCATGACGCCATCAAACTGAGTCCCATCCAGCCACTGTCGGGAATCAGCCCAGACTTCTCCAACGATATAGGCTTCTGGGTTAACTGCTTTGACGCGATCGCGGAACTCTTGCCAGAATCCGGCGGCTGTAATTTCAAACGGGACATCTAGCCGCCAGCCATCAATCCCCACCTTTACCCAGTGCTCGGCCACCTCCATAATGTATTCTCTGACATCTGGATTCTCGTGATTGAAGACGGGTAACGCTCGGTTGCCATCCCAACCCTCGTAGTTGGCCGGAAACTCACCGTTGTAGGCTGAAAGCGGCCAGCCCTGGATTTTAAACCAGTCCACCCAGGGAGAATGGGGGCCGTTTTCTAGAATATCGCTAAAGAAGAAGAAGCCTCGACTGGCATGGTTAAAGACGCCATCTAAGACAACTTTAATCTCATGCTGATGGGCCGCGTCCAGCAGTTCCTGAAAGGCTTTGTTACCGCCCAGCAGCGGGTCAATCTGGTAGTAGTCGTGGGTATGATAGCGATGATTACTGGTGGACTGAAAGATTGGGGTAAAGTAAATCGCATTAATCCCTAAATTTCGCAAGTAGTCCAGTTTTTCAATCACACCCCACAAATCTCCCCCTTTGTAGCCTTGCAGCGTCGGGGGTGCGCTCCAATCTTCCCAAGTGGAATTTTTGAGCAAGCGCTGGCGCGGCTGTTGGCTAATCACAAACCGATCGGGAAAAATTTGGTAGAAAACAGCATGTTTGACCCATTCTGGTGTTTGAATCTGCATGATTTAGCCTTTCTAATTTCTAAGAACCTGCTGGAAAAGTTAAACCCTTGTGCGATCCCCCCAACCCCCCTTAAAAAGGGGGGCTTTGATCTTTTCTGAAGTCCCCCTTTTTAAGGGGGATTTAGGGGGAACTCCTATCCAACAACGTAGCTACGTAGCCATAAACACCTTTAAAGTATCTAAAACATCCAGGAAGTCCAATCATCGCTTTACTGCCAAACGAATATTTTGGCTGACCACCCTTCTAGGTTAGTCAGCAAGCAACCATTTGTAACTTCAACTTGGGCATTACTGTCCCATGCTTGCCAACCCCCGTCTTCTGGCAGATTGGTCAGTTGATAATCAGCATAGGATTGGTCAGAGAAGTTAACCAAGACAAGAACCCGATTTCCCCGATCCTGCCAGCGAATATAGGCCAATATCCTCGCCTCAGCATTCTCATGGCAGAATTCAATGTTGTCACTTTGAAGGGCAACGGATTGCTGACGTAGCTTAATTAAGCCTTTGTAATACTCAAATAAATCTCGATTTTGCGCTTGCTCTAATAGGGGCCAGGCAATTTTCTTGGGCTGGGTGACGGTTTCACTTTTGCGCTTGTGTTCACCAAATTCTTCTCCCATCCAAATCATTGGGATGCCCATTGCAGTTAATAACAGGACTGCTCCTAACTTGGCCCGCCGGAAAGCGGCCTCGTCAAAAATACCCCGATCGCCAAGTTCTCTCAGCAATCGCTGGCGATCGTGAGTTGCCAAATAGTTAATCACATTGGTTGCCGTGGCATACCCCTGCTGCTTGGGGTCTAGCACCTGCTTGAGTTGATCTAAGTCAAAGGTTTCGCCGCAGACATGGGGCACAACAAAGTAGCGAAAGCTTTCGTGCCAGCAGGCATCCAGGGGACCATTTGGCTCTACAACCGTGTGGGTATCAGGAATATGTTCGGCAATGTTGTAAAACGGCTTGAATGAAATCACTTGCTGTTTGGCTTCGTTGGCCACCCAGGACAGAAACTCGAAGTTGGCCAGTTGGCGGACGGCATCAAAGCGAATGCCATCAATGTGATATTCCTGCACCCAGAACCGCACTACATCTCCAACGTAGTTCCAGGCTGGTTTTAAGTCTAAGCTCTGGTCATAGGTATCATAGTTAAACTCTGGCCCCCAATGGTTTGCTGGGTCTTCCGGGTAGTGCATGTGCTCGTAATACCAATAGTTACGGTCAATTAGCATCAGCGGGCACTGCTCGTCGGTATGGTTAAAAATCCCATCCATAATCACGCGGATTCCCTTGGCGTGGCAGGTATCAATAAACTGCTTTAATTCTGCCGTTGAACCATAGCTTGTTTCTGTCGCAAAAAAATGGCGGACTTTATAGCCCCAACTGTAATCCCCCGGATACTCATTCACTGGCATCAGCTCGATCGCATTAATGCCCAGCTCAGTCAAGTAATCCAACTTGCCGATCGCATCAACATACTTCCCCCGCTTGTGGGGATCAATTTCGCCGCCGGAAAAGTCAGCCACATGCATTTCGTAGATCACTAACTCATGGTTAGCTGGCAGCGGCTGGTCGTCGTGCTGCCAAACGTAAGCATCAACAATTCGTTCGCCGTCCTTAACATTGGCGATCGCATTTTCATGCTTGCTTTCCCCCTCAACATCTGTGGCGTAGGGGTCTGTGATTTCAACCCACGGATTAGCTGCTAAATCCGGGGATCTGGACTGAACTCGAAACTTATACTGATAGACGCCATCTGCCAGGTCTACCGCCGTCCGAAAGTAGCCGTCTGCGGATTTTTGCATTGGAATTTCCTGCCAATCAGAAAAAGAGCCGATTAAAGCTGCCCTTTCGTTGTCTGGAGCGAATAACTTAAATTCGATCGGACTTGTCATTAGAACCCTCTAAAACTGAACGCGAGCAGCCAGTATTAATCAAACCAGGAATAATCACAAACCAAGATATATCTATACCTGACCACCAAAAACTTGACTTACTCTTTGATTGAAAAAGTCCTGAGCATCCCTCAGCGACTGAGCAACCGGACGTTGGGTCTGTAGAAACGCCCGCGCGCAGTTACGGCCGGGCATCCCAGAAATTGAGCCGCCGGGGTGAGTTCCCGCTCCAGTTAAAAACAGGCCAGCGATCGGGGTTCGATAGTTTGCCAGTTCTGGTAGGGGACGGAAAAAGACCATTTGTTCAAGACTCATATCGATATGGTAGTAGTTGCCCTTCAAGACACTTAACCGCTCTCCTAACTCAGCCGGACTTTCAACCCGACGAGCCATAATTGAACGTTTTAGATTCGGTGCGTAGTCTGCCAGCTTATCAATCACGCGATCGGCAACCTTATTTTTCAACTCTTCCGTCCAGCCTGTCCCTTTTAAGCCCGTACCTTCAGCATTCTCAATTTGATAGGGAGCAAAAAACTCGATCCAAAGCGTATGTTTACCGTCGGGAGCCATCGTCGGGTCGAGCATTGTCGGCACAACAGCGTAACAAGAAGGATCAGAGTCGGGAATTTTGCCAACACTAGGATCGGTATGGGCAATTTCAACCTGCTTGATTGAATCTGCAATCAGGACTGAACCAATCAAATACTGGTCTTGGTGCTGATAATGCTCAAATCTCGGCGGTTCAGATAAAGCGCAATCAATTTTCAAAATCGATTCGTTGTTATTAATGATTCGACTGTCTAATCTCTCGCGTAAATCCGGGTCAGCAGTATCGATATCACCAGGATCAACAAGCGAAAAGAGTCGCTGGGCGTCAATATTTGAGATCACCCCATGTTTGGCCCGATATTCAGTCCCATTGCCAACCCGCACGCCGACCGCCCGACCATTGTCAATCAAAATCTTCTCAACCGTTTGCTCCGTTAGTACCTGCCCTCCCAACTTGTGAATTAAGTTGAGCAGGGCTTGCACTAGAGCGCCTGTGCCGCCACGGGGTCTTGCCATACCTGGATTGTGGCGCATCGCCATCATAATGGCCCCGATCGCGAGCATTTTTTGACTTGGAGGCGCGCCTAGCTCAGAAGCAAGTCTCGCCAAAGGAGCCTTCAGAAATTCCGATTCAAACCATTCATTTAGAACATCTTCAGAGCTGCTCAGTAAAGTACGCACAAAATCCAGCGCTTTACTAGTGGAGCTTAGCAAGGAAAATAAACTTTTCAGTTTATGAATATCGTAATTGCCAGCAATATCAATGATTGATTTAGGGGATGCATTGAAGATCGGAATCATGCTTTGCAAAACGTGCTGCCAAAAGTTCATGAATTCTCTGTAGCGCTCAGCATCAGCAGAATGATGACAAGCAATTTCTGCGCAAGTTTTTTCAATGGAGCGATGACCAAGAAAATACTTTCCGCTTGGATGAGGACAGAAAACAACTGGGTCACAGAAAAGATATTCTAAGCCGTATTTAGACAGCTCTAATTCACTAACCACTGGCCCTAAATGAATAAATTCGTGATCAATTGCACAAAGGTTGAACTTAAAACCAGGAGCCTCTTTTGGCATTGCTTCTATCGTCGTGGCACCGCCACCTGGCACTGAATGTTTTTCTAAAACTAGGACGCTATAACCTGCTTTCAGCAGATAGGTAGCACAAACAAGCCCATTATGCCCTGCTCCAATGATCACAACATCATACACTTGCATTTGTGATTAGTCCCGATTAAACATCTACAAAAAATACAATCAGATTATTTTTTTCCCACACCAACTAACAAGGCTAAATAAACTGAATTCTTCCGCGTGGAGGAACTTTTTGACTCTATCAGGTTTGCTAAAGCTCAAAATCTACCATTAGTTCTATTTGTTAAGTCTGTAGCTATGATTTTAAGTAGTTTTGTCCAGATTATATCGCCGATCGCAAGTGCATTTTGAAATCCATTGAGCAGAAAATTTGGTCGGAATAATCTGATCGAATTAGCCTGAATTAAGACGAGTTTAAGACTAAACAACCAATATAATTAGCGATCTTCACAATGACGGATATTCCATCTCTGTCCCTAGAATGATGAGCGATTTTGTCCTGAATATTAACCTAAGAGTACTGCCTTCCTACAAACACTATCGACAGCAGTGGAGAACAAGAAATGGTAATGGCACTTGATGACGCAAAGAGAACCGCGATCGCTAGCAAGCTGGCGGATATGAAAGAGGTTCAAAACTTGTTGATTGCGAATGAACAAAAATTGATTTCCGCCTGCAACGACGATGACACCCGCGATCACCTGCGGCACATGCTTGACGATGACCAAAAAAACATGGGCATTTTGGACACGGTAATCGTGCAGTACGGCGTGAGCGGAGAGCCGGAAGAAACCGTTAAAAAGATGGTTGGAAAAATTCAGGAAATGATGGAAGGTTCTGAACTGAGCCTATACGAAAAAGTGTTCCAGCACGAACTGCTCAAGCATCAGCAAACCATGACTGGCCTCTTGATTCACAAGGCAGCTCAAGTGGTTGGTGCCGATGTTGAAGCTGCAATCACGCCGCTGAACACGATCAACTTTGAAAATCGGGCCCATCAAGAGCAACTGAAAGGTGTCCTAGAACTGCTCGGAGTTTATGAACTGACGGGTCAAGAAGCAAAGCAGGGTCTGTGGGCGCGGGTTCAAGACGCTGTGGCAGCTATCTCAGGAGTGGCTGGCAGTGCCGTCACCCAAAGCAGCGACAAGTCTGACATGAACATTCAAGACATTATTCGCCTAGACCATAACAAGGTGAATATGTTGTTTGGACAAATTGAAGGCACAAACGATCCTGAAAAGATCCAAGAATACTTTGGTCAAATCTATAAGGATCTGATTGTGCACTCAAAAGCTGAGGAGCAAGTGGTTTATCCTGCGGTGCGCTCTTTCTATGGTGAGGACAATACTCAAGAACTGTATGATGAACAGGCTGGTATGACAGTGCTCTTAGATGAGCTGAAATCTTCCACTCCAACTTCTGAGTCCTTCAAGTCCAAGCTTCAACAGTTGAAAGACATGGTGACAGATCATGTCCGTCAAGAAGAAAGTACAATGTTCACTGCGATCCGCAACAATTGCAGCGAAGATCAACAGGAGCAATTAGCAACTCAGTTCAAGTCAGCGAAAAGACAACTCCAAGAAGACATGGCAGCTTCTATGAGCTAGTTTTACCCTTTCGCGATATTCACTGGTCATTAAATTAAACCCTCAATCCCCCCTTGAAAATTCAAGGGGGGATTTTTTCTGGATAGCCACAAAGATAGGCTGCGAAAGCAGGTTCCCGGCGGGGAGCGCCATTCACAGCCAATTTAGAATCAGTACATGAGCAGCTATGATACTGATTTTACAAATGTCCACTCCAAAAGTTTACGAGGTGCCTGCTTGAGAGCAGAAACCAAACTTTTGTTGTCATTAAATTTGATTTGGTTAAGCGTAGAAACCTCCGCGTTTACGGTAAAAGATTTCTGCTCAAAACACCAAGGCAAAACCGTCAGTTGCCTATCTTTGAGTTCCTGAATATAGTAGTCTTTGCCATCTGGCCCCTTGCTAATTTCCAGCTTGCGTTCGTCTTCGGGGATTTGCTGCTGACAAAGAATTAAAGAACAGCGATCGCACCATTGCATAAAAGCATAGGCTTGCTCAACATCCTTTTGAGAAATCTCTAGCTCCTGCCGCCATTGCTTTTGGCAATCAAGCTGCTGATCTAGGAATGTATCACCTTCCTTAGATTCTCCTCGCTTACCCTCCTGTAAAAAACTGATGTGCATGGAGGTTAAAAGTGCTACCCAACGCCCTCGATGTAACGCACTCTCAAGGTGCTTGCGTAATTGCAGATAGGAGGTTTCTGAATCTAGGGTAAAGTCTTTGGGCGCGCCTGCATCGGTCAAGTTATCTTCTTCCCATTCCTTTTCTAAGTCATCATGGTGAGAAATTGCCGCGATGGTTTCGTAAAGCCGAACCGGAGAATCTGCCTTACGCCATTGCCCTGCAAGCTGGGCAGCAAGCAGGGCATGGTTGCGATGGTAAATAACTTCCCAACCCGTTTGAGTCGGTCTAACAATCATGAATTATCCTCAATAGCATTCACTGAACCGATTTCGCAAGAAGCTACTCTTACCAAATCCGGTCACCATTTTCGTCTAAACGGGCTTGACGAATTACATCAGAAATTTCCTCTGCGTCTTTAACATGATGCAGCGCCTTCTTTTCGCCATCAGGATTATCTACGATGAAATAGGTGGGAACCTGAATATGGTCTCCAGTAATATCAGTCGAGTCAACAGCAAGCTGCTCAGCTTTCTCTTCCAAGGTTTGGGGATGCTCAGCAATCCGATCGCCAGGATTTGCTGTCAACCTTTGCTTATTCACATCTGGTTTTCCCTCTTCGGTCAGGTCATTGGCATAATCGGCTTGGTTAGGAGACTGCTTGTTTTTCTTCATAAAAAACTCCAGGAATCAGAATATTGCAGGTCTAAGGTTAAATCTAAAAAACTGGAGGCATAATTGCTCTCCTTCTAAAGAAGTAATTGCATCTTTAGCAGGTAGAGCCGAGGCGCTTTTCAGATCGAAAGCTTGAAAAGACTACGCATAACTACCGGCTAAAGAAAGCTGCGAGAAGAGATTTAACATTTCACGGTTAAATTCAGAAAGATCACTAGACAGACGACTAGTAATCCAGTTGTCATCCACAACAACTCCTTGCTCAGACCAGTTACCCCCTGCTCTTTGGATGTCATCCCGAATTTTAGGGTGCCCGGTCAGGGTTCGTCCACAAACTAATCCAGCCGAAATTAGTTCCCAAGCAGCATGGCAGGTTGCTGCAATTGGAATTCTTTTAGCCTGCATTTGACGCAAAACTGATTGCACCTCAGGCAGCGCTCTCAGGATTTCAGCATTTAAGGCTCCACCGGGTAACAAAACAGCGTTATAATCTTTGCATTGCGCTGTTTTGATGTCTCCATGAACGCCGAGAGTAGTACTCTTTTCATACTGGCGAAAGACGTGAATCGGTCTGAGCTTGTTTGATAAAATCTCAACTTCTGCGTCAGCCTCGCTTAGAGCGCGCATGGGTTCAGTTAGCTCTAGCTCTTCAACTCCATCGGTCGCCAAGATTGCTACCCGTAATCCTTTCAAAGTGGGCATGTAGCACCCCTAAAATTAATCAACTTACTTTTGTCTGAATTCAACAGGCATTAAGTAGCTCAGAGCAGACAACGCATAATGCATTATTCCCAGTTAGCGATCGCGCAAGTTGAATACTTTCAGTAGGATACTGGTATAACCCCTAAACTTCCATCTATCTAAGGATTGAATATTAATTTGGCTAGAGATAAGCATAATTGCTTATTGACTCTTAAGCTGCTGAGGAGTTGTCGATTACTAATTTTCTCGCTTGAGCAGTAGGGATTAGAGTCCAACCTACTTGTAAAAGTTTTTGGCTAGTTGCCCAACCTGTTGTACCACGGGAAATTGGGTAATCAGGAACACAAAGCTCAGGGAAATGAGTATGGAGCTTCCAGGGCTGATGGGGCGCTGTTCTTAGGTGTAAGCACAGTTGCCCATTACCACCAAATTTAGGAATCCAGCACAGTTGTCCTGTCATTGCAAAACCCTCCAAATTGAATAAGTTTGACTAAATGTGAGCAACGTTATTTCTATTCAGATTACAAACCAAATGTATTCCTTAGTTTTACTTAGAAAAACCAAGAACCAACTCTATCAAAGGACGAAGTTATTCAACTTGAAGTCAGGCTCTAAAGTTAGAGCTTCTCTCGAAAGTTGAGTCAGATTGTAAGCTCTGACAACCCTTGGATTTAACCCATAAACGAAGCCAAAACCCATGCCGCAGCCAAGACAAACGATTGTAACTAAGCAGGGATGATGAAGACAGAACGAGAAAAGATGTTGGCTAATGAGCTATATCTTGCGGCTGATCCTGAGCTAGTCAGCATGACTAGAACAGCTCAAAACCTGACACACGCTTTTAATTTGTCGCTTCCCGCCGAGATTGAAAAACGGCGCGAGATTGTGCAACAGCTTTTTGGCGCAGTTGGACAACGGTTTGAGATTAGACCGCCTTTTTACTGTGACTATGGATGCCACATCTACGCTCAAGAAAATTTGTATATCAACTTCGATTGCGTCATTTTAGATTGCAACAAGGTCTACCTGGGCAGAAATGTCTTGCTGGCGCCGAAGGTGCAAATTTATACGGCATATCATCCCCTTGACCCGGAAATCAGAAAATCAGGCTTAGAGCTAGCCGCCCCGATCGCCATTGGCGACGACGTTTGGATTGGTGGTGGAGCGATTATTTGCCCTAGTGTTACCATTGGCAGTAACACCACAATTGGCGCTGGCAGTGTTGTCACCAAAGATATTCCCGCCAACGTTGTGGCAGCCGGTAATCCCTGCCGGGTAATTAGAAACGTATAGAACGTTTCACGTATCTGGGATCAGTCAATATGCGAGAATGCTAGGCTAGCAGTAGCCAAATTTTGAGGCCGCCCATGACCGCCCTCACGCTTAACTTAGAGCCAATTACCGATCTGACCGATGAGCAGTTTAAAGACCTCTGCCAAGCGAACCCTGACCTCCAGCTTGAACTCACCGCAGCAGGGGAATTAATTGTCATGCCACCTACCGGATGGGAATCAGGGCGGCGGAATGCAAATTTGACGACCGACCTTAATCTGTGGAATCGTCAAGCCAAGCTTGGCATCGTCTTTGATTCCTCTACAGGATTTAAGCTTCCCAACGGTGCGATTCGCTCTCCTGATGCAGCTTGGGTCAAACAAGATCGGTTGGATGCCCTCAACTCAGATCCCGATGGGTTTTTGCCCCTGGCACCAGATTTTGTGATTGAACTGCGTTCAGCCAGCGATCGCCTCAAACCCCTACAAGCCAAAATGCAGGAGTATATCGAGAACGGGGTGCGCTTGGGCTGGCTGCTCAACCCCAAAGATCAAACTGTGGCTATCTATCGCCCAGATCAGACAGTAGAGGTACTGCAATTTCCTGCTCGTCTGTCTGGAGAAGAGATATTAGTTGGGTTTGAGCTGGATTTGAAGGGAATTTTTAATTAATTAGCCTCGATCTAGATTTGCTCGATAGCACTAAATACCTATCGAAAGCCTGACAAACCATAAGACATCGTAAAGATAATGGGGCAATCTTGGGGATCAACTCTAGCTTAGGGAGGGGAACTGTAGTCTTGATTACACCCCATCTCCTAAATTCAACGAGGCTTCAAACAACGCATGAAGATAGCAGTGGCCAAAGAGGTCGAGGTGGGTGAGCGTCGGGTTGCTCTGGTGCCAGAAACCGTCGCTCGTCTCGTCAAACAAGGACACCAAATTCAAGTTGAGGCAGGCGCAGGCGATCGCGCTTACTTCACAGACGATCAGTACATTGCCGCTGGGGCGACGGTTGTGACCGATGCAGCTACCCTGTGGGGAGAGGCTGAGGTGGTTTTGAAAGTCAGTCCACTCCAAGAACGAGAAGATGGTCAGTCAGAACTCAATCTGCTCAAGCCAGGAGCAGTTCTGATTAGTTTCTTAAATCCGCTAGCGGAGCCAGAGCAAATTCAGCAGTTAGCCGATCGCCAAATCACCGCCTTCAGCATGGAAATGATCCCGCGCACCAGCCGGGCCCAGAGCATGGACGCGCTCTCCTCTCAGGCGGCGTTAGCAGGCTATAAAGCCACTCTGCTGGCAGCAGCGGCGTTGCCCAAGTTCTTCCCGATGTTAACCACAGCAGCCGGCACGATCCGTCCCGCCAAAGTATTTGTGATTGGTGCGGGTGTAGCTGGTCTTCAGGCAATCGCCACTGCCCGTCGGTTAGGGGCAATGGTCGAAGCCTTTGATATTCGTCCCGCCGTCAAGGAAGAGGTGCAAAGCTTAGGGGCAAAATTTGTCGAAGTTGCCCTAGCAGAAGAAACCGTGGCTGCGGGCGGCTATGCCAAGGAAGTCTCGGAAGCGTCTAAATTACAGACTCAAATGGCGATCGCCGAGCACGTCAAAACGGCTGATGCGGTGATCACCACTGCTCAGGTGCCCGGTAAAGTTGCTCCTCTGCTGGTGACTGCCGAGATGATTACCCAGATGCAGCCCGGCTCTGTAATTGTCGATTTGGCCGCCGATCAGGGTGGCAACTGCGCGGGTACGGCGGCCGGTAAAGATGTGGTTTTCCAAGGCGTGACGATTATGGGCCCGATCAATCTGCCGGCTTCTCTGCCGATTCATGCCAGCCAAATGTACGCCAAAAATATCTCCACACTGTTGCAGCACTTGAGCCTAGATGGCAATCTCAACCTCGATTTTGCTGACGACATTACCGATAGCGCTTGCGTCACCCATGCTGGGGTAATTCGCAATGAGCGAATCAAGTCTGCCCTCGGCGCGGTGCCGGCTGTCAGCTAGTCCCAAAAGCTGTTTAATCTAACTCGACAATATTTTCTATCCCTATGACTGAAGCAATCTTGACCGGACTGGTCGTGTTCGTCTTAGCCTCATTTGTTGGCTTTGAAGTGATTAATAAAGTACCGCCGACGCTGCATACTCCGCTCATGTCTGGCTCAAATGCCATTTCTGGGATTGCCGTAGTTGGGGCGATGATCATTGCCGGCCCCAAAGACACTAGCCTAACGGTGGTATTGGGTTTAATCGCGGTTGTTCTGGCAACGGTAAACGTGGTTGGCGGCTTTTTAGTCACCGATCGCATGCTGCAAATGTTTAAAAAGAAAGAGGTAAAGGCATGAATCTCTGGTTGCCCTCAGCTATTCAAATCACTTATTTGGTGGCGGCCTCGCTGTTTATTATTGGTCTGAAGAAACTCGGTTCCCCCGCCACAGCCCGCAATGGTAATTTAGTTGCCGCCGTCGGGATGCTGCTGGCGGTGGTCGGCACACTGCTCGATCAGCAGGTGTTGAACTACACGATGATCTTGATCGGAATTGTGATTGGTTCCCTGATTGGGGCTGTGATCGCCTATAAGGTGGCGATGACCGATATGCCCCAGATGGTGGGCTTACTGAACGGTTTAGGCGGAGCCGCCTCAGCCCTAGTCGCAGTCGGCGAATTCTGGCGACTGCTCACCGCCGGGGAAACCATTGGCATCAGCGCGATCGTGACTGTGATCTTAGGGGTGCTAATTGGTGGGATTACCCTCACTGGCAGCCTGGTCGCCTTTGCCAAACTGCAAGGGCTGCTGCCGGGAGCGCCGATTACATTTCCGTTCCAGCAGCCGTTTAACTTAGCTCTGCTGGCTGCGTTTGTGGTCAGCAGTGGCTATTTGTTCGTCCAACCAGAAAACCTGGCTGTGTTTCTCGGTATGGTTGCTTTGTCAGCCATCCTAGGGGTACTGGTGGTGATCCCGATTGGCGGGGCTGATATGCCCGTGGTGATCTCGCTGCTCAACTCGTTATCCGGGGTGGCAGCCAGCGCAGCCGGGTTTGTGGTCATGAACAATATGCTGATCATTGCCGGGGCGTTGGTCGGCGCATCAGGGCTGATTTTGACCCAAATTATGTGTAAAGCAATGAACCGATCGCTGGTTAGCGTTCTGTTCGGAGCCTTTGGCGGCGAAACGGCTGGCGGGGGTTCCACTGCGACAGGATCAGCCAGCAGTGGGGAAAAAGCAGTCCATACCCTTGATGCCGAAGAAGGAGCGATGATGCTCGGCTATGCCCGATCGGTGGTAATTATCCCCGGTTATGGGATGGCGGTGGCCCAAGCCCAGCACTCGGTCAGAGAACTGGCAGATCAGCTAGAGCGCTTAGGCGTCGATGTTAAGTACGCGATTCATCCCGTTGCGGGTCGGATGCCGGGGCACATGAATGTGCTGCTGGCGGAAGCAAATGTACCTTACCCCCAACTTTACGATATGGATGATATTAATCCTGAGTTTGAGCGGGTAGATGTGGCGCTGGTAATTGGGGCGAACGATGTCGTGAATCCAGCCGCCCGCCATGACTCCAGCAGCCCCGTTTACGGCATGCCGATTCTGGATGTCGATAAGGCCCACCACACGATCGTGATCAAGCGCAGCCTTAACACTGGCTTTGCTGGGATTGATAACGAACTGTTCTACAAAGACAAAACAATGATGATGTTTGGTGGGGCTAGGGATGTGATCACAAAACTCGTTTCGGAAGTGAAGCAGCTTTAGTCTGATTCGGCTTTAGTTTTTGATCAGGCTTGGAGGAAACTCTGAGCCTGTTTTTTTCGCTTTAGGCTTTTTACCGCACTTTAGCACTTCGTTCTCCCAAGCTTGGGATGGGTTAATCTGGGCTTGCATCTGCTTTTCAAGATAATGATCCGCCTTAACTTTTGATCGCTATCTCTGGTTGACCAATTATGGAAAAACTGCCGATTATATACTCTGATCAGTTTTTGTTGCACAGGACAGGCAGCTTTCACCCTGAGCGCCCAGAGCGGTTAAGAGCGACGGTCAAAATCTTACAGGCCGCCAGCTTAGCTAACCAGCTTGACTGGCGATCGCCCACCAGTGTCGATCAACGTGATCCGCTGCCAATGATTCAGCAGGTGCATGATCCGGGCTACATCCAATCGATTCAGCAGTTAGCCCTGCAAGGGGGCGGGCATTCTGACCCTGATACGATCGTCTCGCCCGACAGCTACGATGTGGCGCTGCTGGCAGTCAACGCTTGGCTAGATGGGGTTGACCAAGTTTTAGCCAGCGATCGCCCAGCTTTTGTGTTGGCGCGTCCGCCCGGCCACCATGCTTTACGCGATCGCAGCATGGGCTTTTGTATTTTTGGCAATGCGGCGATCGCGGCTTACTATGCCTTGACTCAGCCCGCCATTAACCGCGTCGCCATTCTGGACTGGGATGTCCATCATGGCAACGGCACCCAGGCGTTGGTTGAGTCTCATCCTCAAATTGCCTATTGCTCGCTGCATCAAGCTCCCTATTATCCGTTTACAGGGGAAGCGAGCGAAACAGGAGCGTTTGGCAACGTGTTGAATATTCCAATGCCGACCGGCAGCACCCAAGCAGATTACGAACCTCGGTTTAGAGCGCAGGTAATGCCATTCTTAAGCCGATTTGCTCCTGATTTGCTGATTGTGAGCGCTGGCTACGATGCCAACCGAGACGATCCGCTGTCTGGAATTGCCCTCCAGCCTGAAGACTACGGCGTTTTTACCGATCGCTGCTTAGAGTTAACCCAGCGAATTTTGTTTGGTTTAGAAGGAGGCTATGACTTGGCAAGCTTAGCTAAATCAGTCCAAATCACCCTAGAGCGCTGCCTAGTCGAGAGTTAACATAGAAACAGCGTGCGTAGGAACCATGAAATTTCTCCATCAAACATTTTTGATTGCCTTGGGCAGTGCTAGTTTAACCTGGGCTGTCCCCGCTGCTGCTTTTACAATCACGACGGGCGGGACGCCAGTTCTTAACGAAGGGCAATACACAAGTGTAGCTGGAGCAACAACCGTTAATTTCAATAACCCGCCTCCAAGTGGCGGTTTGCCTACTAGTCCTGTTTACACCTCTGTGGTTAATCCACCTGCTGTTGTGGTAGGCAACTCACCTGGTGAATATGCATCACCAACGGGAGATACTTCCCCGTTCCTAACGATTTCACCCGCTGGAGGCAGTATTCCTGTTAATCGAGGAGGAACTGGCCCGGTCACGATTAACTTTAGCGGTGTTGGCGGCGGCTTGATGAACTATTTCGGTTTGTATTGGGGAACAGTAGACAGCTATAACTCGATCGCTTTTTTTAACGGGGCAACCCAAATTGGCTCTACAGTCTCCGGTAGCGCGATCGGAGTTCCACCCAATACCACAGTCTATGTTAACTTCACTTTTACCAATGCAGAGGCTTTTAATAGAGTTGTCTTAACCTCAAGCCAAGCGGCATTTGAGAGCGATAATCACGCCTATCGAGAAGTGCCTGTCCCGCCCGCCTGGTTAGGCATCCTTTTGACGGGAGGCATCAGTGCAATTCAGGGCTTAAAGCGGCAGCAACAGCAATCCTGAACCCCTTACCAGCCAGCGATCGCACACAGCAGTTCACCTTCGGAATCATCCAGATAGGCTGATGCGATAATTAGAGTTAACAGGTCAGGCAGATCACTTTTATGACTTCTCAAGGTACAACGTCATCTGGACATAAACTAGCGGTGAACGTCCTGGTCAAACACGAACAGGAAGGAGAGGTCAGTGCCAGTGTTCTGGGATTGCCAGACTTTCGCGTAGTCAGTCATGATCGCGCTTCAGCCCTCGCGCAATTGCACACGCTGTTGGCTGACAGCCTCTTACAGGGCGAACTGGTGACGATGGAAGTAGACTTACCAGCACAAGCCCATCCCTGGGCACCATTTGCTGGAATTTACAGCCAGAGTCAGCTATTTGAGGGGGTTTTAGCGCAGATGGAGACAAATCGCTCTCGGCTGAATGCTCAAATCGCTCTCGGTGAAGATGTCTAGGCATGAGCCGTTACATTCTCGATACTGACCATGTTTCTTTATTTCTGAGGGGTCAGCCGGAAGTGGTCGAGCGGGTGCTTCAGACTCCTGGTCTTGACCTAGCGATTACCGTGGTGACGGCAGAGGAGATCTGCCAGGGATGGTTAGCAGAGATTAACCGCCATCCAGCTCCATCCGAGGCATCGCGTTTACTGCTGGCCTATGCCGAGTTTCAGAAAGCCCTATTGTTTTTTAGGGTGGTCGAGGTAGTGAACTTTGATCGAGCCGCCTACGAACAGTTTGAACAGTTGCGATCGCAGTTTCGCCGACTCGATACCAGGGATTTGCGAATTGCTGCGATCGCGCTGTCCACAAATGCCATCCTTGTCACTCGCAATCAGAAAGACTTTGCCCAGTTACCTGACTTGAGTATCACAGATTGGTCGCATCCCCACAGTTAATGAGTTCTCCTGCTGCATAGATGGCGGCGGCTCTAGCGGCAGAGATCACTTAGCAAGCTGAATAATCTACCAGCCGGCATCAGAAGCAACGATCATCGAGCCAATGCCGCTGTCGGAGAAGATTTCTAATAGTAAAGAGTGGGGAATCCGGCCGTCAATAATGTGGGCGGCCCGCACTCCTTGAGCTAGCGATCGCACACAGCAGTTCACCTTCGGAATCATCCCGCCAGAAACGACTCCTTCAGCGATTAAATCGCGCGCTTCTTGAATATCGAGTCGATAAATCAAGGTCGAGGGGTCATGGTAGTCGCGCAAAATGCCCGCCGTGTCCGTCAACAAGATCAGCTTTTCGGCTCCCAAGGCAGCGGCGATTTCTCCGGCCACGGTATCGGCATTGATGTTGTGAGCCTGCCCTGACTCATCGGCGGCAACGCTGGAAATGACGGGGATGTAGCCTTTTTCAACCAGGGTTAAAATTAGCCCAATGTCGATGCTTTGTACTTCCCCGACAAAGCCGACATCCTTACCCTGGGGGCGAGCTTGGATTAGGGTGCCATCTTGACCGCACAGACCAACGGCCTTGCCGCCAGCACTGTTGATCAGCGACACCAGTTCCTTATTGACTCGCCCGACCAGCACCATTTCCACCACATCCATTGTCTGAGCATCGGTGACGCGCAAGCCGTTTTTAAACTGGGGTTCAATCCCTAGCTTTTCAAGCCAAATGTTGATTTCTGGGCCACCGCCATGCACGACTACTGGACGCATTCCGACATAGGACAGCAAGACAATATCCCGGATCACTTTTTCCTTCAGATTGTCATCCTTCATGGCGGCACCGCCATACTTAACGACGAGGGTACGCCCCGCAAAGGCTTGCAAATAGGGCAGGGCTTCGCTCAGCACCTGGACGCGATCGCTATCATTGAGCATGGACAACACCAAAACCTACAGAGCAGGCAGACTAATTTGAATCTAAGACTTTTCGCAGAAAGATCTTAGATTTAATTTCGCCCACCAACATGTATCAATTTTCACCAATCCCCCCAAATCCCCCTTAAAAAGGGGGATCTTAAAGCTGGCAACGTAGCCCAAAAACTTTTCAAACACTCTTTGAGGATGACGTAGTTCTCAAAAATAACAGTAATTCATACTGGTAGAAAACTAAAGACTTGCAGCGCCAGCTTAGACTAAAGACTTGAAGCGTTCAATCAATTCTTCCGGCGGTGATACGCCTTCAATTCGATCAATCGGTTCTCCATCTTTAAACAGCACTAACGTTGGCAAAGCGTGAATCTGATATCGCTCAGCCAAATCTGAGTACCTTTCTGAGTCAATTTTGACGACTTGCAGCTTGTCTTTCATCGCTGCCTGCACCTGCTCCAAAATTGGCCCCATCATCCGGCAAGGCCCACACCATTCAGTGTAAAAATCGACCAGGACTGGTG
This sequence comes from Aphanocapsa sp. GSE-SYN-MK-11-07L, assembly GCA_019359715.1. Lineage (GTDB taxonomy): Bacteria > Cyanobacteriota > Cyanobacteriia > Thermosynechococcales > Thermosynechococcaceae > JAHHGS01. The sequence continues at coordinate 36,269 of JAHHGS010000044.1, forward strand.
TCTCAGAACCAGCCAGTAGTTCCTCAAAGCTGTTGAACCGTTTTTTATTGGCCATTGATTTAGCGCTCCTAAATGAGTGGTGAAATAGCAAGGAATTGTAGGTGCGGCAGCAAACTTGACTCGCAATCCAAATCGGATCGCTACCATCAGCTCCCAGGCCCCAATCTAAGATGTGCATTTATCCTAATCCAAGCAGAATAGGCAGTCGAGAAGTCAACTCTATTTGTTTAGGAATGGTCTAAGGGCTTGCTGCTGCGCTAGTGCTACGCTGGTCTAGTTTTTGCCATTCGAGCCTCGATAGATGCGATCGGCTTGAGTCGGTGATAACCAAGGGGCAGCTAAAGGGTTGGCATCTTTGGACTCAGATGGCTCAGACCGGACTTGACGCGAACCATTGCCGCTAGTTACAGGTTGCTTAATTCGAGGCGGCGGAGCAGGTTGAACCGGCAAATCGTCTAGATGCTGGGGTAAACCACAGGCGACAGGCGGAGCATTGGTACTAATGAGTTGACCCGGTTTGAGGGTTCCGCCAAATCCCTCATCCAGGATTTGGCTTTGGGGCGCGACATAGGCATGGTTTTCTGCGTCATAGGCTAGCACCTCGCCCGTTTCTAAGTGATAAATCCAGCCGTAAATTTTTAGCTTGCCCTGATACAAACGAGAATGAACGATTGGGTAGGTCTTGAGGTTCTCAATTTGAGTCAAGACATTTTCGGCGATCGCAACTTCTAGCAGTTCTTCACCCTCGTAGTCACTATAGCTGTCTTGGACTAGCCGCCGAGTCGCTTCGGCATGTTTGAGCCAGTCATAGACGAGGGGCATTTTTTCTTGCAGTTTGTTAAGGGCAAGCAGTCCCTTCATCGCTCCACAGTGAGAGTGCCCACAAACCACAACCTGCTGAATGTTGAGGGCTTGAATCGCATATTCAACCGCAGCGCCTTCGCCGCCATTGGCTGCGCCGTAGGGAGGAATAATATTGCCAGCGTTCCGAATCACAAACAGATCGCCTATATCTGCCTGCGTAATTAAGTTGGGGTCAATCCGAGAATCGGAGCAGGTAATAAACAAAACTCGTGGTTCCTGCCCGTGGGCCAGATTCTCAAATAGGTCTAGATGAGTCGAAAAATAACTGCTCTTAAACTCGCGTAGACCTTTGATTAGTTTTTTCATGACCCCTTGACCGAGCGAAAATTGCCAGACTTTGATTGTCTCCTAAGATCGCTGCCAGTCAGCAGATTAATTCCTAACTTTTAAGGATTTCTGTATCCAAGATGAACGCTAATCCGCAGGCTGTAAATAAACGCTGGCTCGCCTTGAGCATTGGCAATTCTCGCTATCACTGGGCAATGTTTGAGTCGGAGCAGCTCCAGCAGACTTGGGAAACTCCTCACTTAGTGAACCAAGATTGGCGATCGCTGCTAGAGTCAGCGATCGCCAAAACGCCTTTGGCAGATTTACCAGAACTGCCAGAACTGTGGTTAGCTTCGGTGGTGCCAGGGCAAACGCAGCAGTGGCAAGCCTATCCCAACCTCCACCCGATTCAACTGGCTGATGTTCCCTTGCGACAAACCTACGCCACCCTAGGGCTTGATCGAGCCTTGGCGATTTGGGGAGCAGGCATGACTTGGGGCTGGCCGGTCTTAGTGATCGATTGCGGCACAGCTTTAAGCTTGACGGGTGCTAGTGCCAAAGCTGAGTTAGTGGGTGGCGCAATTCTGCCTGGCTTAGGGCTACAGGGGCGATCGCTGGCCCAGTCCACTGCTGCGTTGCCCTCAATTTCCTTTTGGCAGTCTCAACCGCTGCCAACCCGCTGGGCGAAAGAAACCGGAGCGGCGATCGCCAGTGGCATTCTGTATGTTTTGCTGGCAGGACTAGCGGATTTTATCGAAGATTGGTGGCAGCATTACCCGCACAGTCAAGTTATTTTTACCGGTGGAGATAGCCAAGTGCTAACAGAGTATTTGCGGACTTGGTTAGATCAAAACCCCGTAAAAGTAGACTGGCAGGAAGCCTTAAAAGTTGATCCTTACCTAATTTTTCGAGGCATCTCACATTTGCGGCAGCATCATCTTTGTTGAGGGTCAGAATAAATTGAGCCAGGAAAAACTGCGAGTCTGATTCAGTCTGAGTAGAGGTAGGCAATCATTAAAAAAATCTTGAAATAGATCTTTTTAACCCCTTTAAATCAGTAGGCATAAACCCTTAGGATAAGGGTACTGAGTTTGCGGCTGACTTCATGGCTTTTTTTAGGCAGTATATTGCGCCCTTGATTGTAGTAATGATTTTTTTGGTGGCGTTGGTAGCGGTCAGTGCCCGGATTTTTCTGCCTGGTGATATGGCTCAACCGGCTCCGGTAGAAGAAATTGCTGCTTTGAGCAATCGCTCCCAAATTTCGCCTAAGCTGTCTATCTTAGTGAATGGCTTACCGGAAGACCCGGCGCTAGCTGTCCAGTTGTAATGGTTGCAGCCAAGAGGTTGCCTCTGTTTGGCGGATATTTTCTACGCCTGAGTTCAGACTGGCGCGCTCTGGTCAGGTTTATGCAGCAAACCTACCAGGAGCGATCGCCGGCTCAGGAGTTTAGCCACCTTAGCCAAACGGTTAAGCAGTATTTGACCGCAGAAACGCCGTTTTGGCTAGTTGAGAGAGCTTCCCCAAATCAGCCAGAAACGTGGGAAGCTCTGGGTTGCCTGTGGTTGGGGAATGCGATCGACCAAAGGACAGGCGATCGCTATGCCCACATCTTACTGCTGTACGTTGAACCGCCTCATCGTCGGCAAGGGATTGGTTCAGCCTTGCTTGCCCACGCCGAACGATGGGCGCAGCAAAGGGGCGATCGCCAGATTGGTTTACAGGTATTCTGCGATAACCAGGACGGTCTGGATCTCTACGATCGTTTAGGCTATCAGCCCCAATCTTTATCGATGCTCAAATCCATTTGCTCTCCTGAGTTTTAGCGAGTCTGATTGAGCCTTAAGTTCGACCTGCTGAAACTTATTTGGCACTGCTAGATTGAGTTCTAACTTGGATCATTTTCTCTAGCACATCGGCTGGAAATATGGCTTCAATATCCTTAAAGGGAGCCACATCTCCTTTGGGACTAATCACGTATTGAACCCCATTTTCTTGCTTACTGCCGACCACGACTCCGGCTGCGTAGGCTAGCTTAAACCACTTCCTGAAACTGTCATCCGGCGGCTGTTTGTAGTGCAGGATGCCTGCGCCATCAACATAATATGCCTTCCCCACATAGCCAATGTTGTTATAAAACAATTGATGAATATATCGATCTAGCTCCGCTTCGTCTTGAATTTTTGGCCGATAAAATGCTTTGACCTCCTCTTCTACCCCCAATTGATTTAAGCGGTTATGGAGGGCATTTTTGTTCTTGCGCTGCAGCGCCTGACGCGCCTCGTCATCGCCTAAGGTCTTTAGGACAATCGAGACTGGCACTCCTTTAATGGTGGAAGCTGGATGACTCAGCCATAACCAGCCTCCAAATGTGACCGAAACTACTGATAGAGCGATCGCGATGGGAATAATTTTGCGTTTCTTGTTCACAGCGGGAAAACACGTTGATTTAGACTACGTTTGCGATCGCAACTATAGCAACTTTCAATCTCGGAAGGACAGTTACAGCGGTGACGCAAACCCCATTGCCGATCGCACATCCGCCAGGGTTTGGTTGGCAATTGCGGCGGCTTGTTCTCGTCCCTGGCGCAGAATTGACTCCAGATAGCCTGGCTCTGCCATCACCTGCTGATAGCGGGCTTGAATCGGTTCGAGGGCCGCGATCGCCGCCTCGGTTAGTAAGGGTTTGAACTGTCCCCAGCCGATTGACTCACACTCTGCTGCTACAGCAGCTTTCGATTGTCCCGATAGCACCATGTAAAGGGTAAGCAAATTGTTGCACTCTGGGCGATCGGGGTCGTCAAAGGTCAGCCCGCGGATTGGGTCGGTTTTGCAGCGCTTAATTTTTTTCTGAATTTCCTCTGGGGAGTCAAGCAGATGAATCCGGCTTAACTCAGACGGGTCAGACTTAGACATTTTGCGCGTCCCGTCGGTTAAGCTCATCACCCTCGCTCCTTCCGCCCGAATCAAGGGCTGGGGCAGTTTGAGAATGGGTTTTTCCTCACTGCCAAACTGAAAATTAAGCCGGATCGCAATGTCGCGAGTTAATTCTAAATGCTGCTTTTGGTCTTCGCCGACGGGGACTAAATCAGCTTGGTAGAGTAAAATATCTGCCGCCATTAGGACTGGATAGTCAAGCAGCCCCACGCCAACATTTTCACCCTGCTTGAGTGCCTTTTCTTTGAACTGGATCATTCCCTCCAGCCAATTTAAGGGGGTAATGCAGTTAAATAGCCAAGTCAACTCTGTGTGGGCCGGGACATGGGACTGGATGAAAATTTTGGAATCGGCAGGGTCAATCCCGCAGGCTAGGTAGAGGGCGGCAATCTTGTAGGTGTTGTCTGCCAGAATTTTGGGGTCGTGGGGAACCGTAATCGCGTGCAGGTCAACCACGCAAAAGTAATTTTCATACTGGCTTTGGCTCTCGACCCAATTCCGAATTGCGCCCAAATAGTTACCGAGGTGGAGGTTGCCGGTCGGTTGCACTCCCGAAAGAACACGTTGCTTTGGCATGGTTAACAGTCAACAAGTGTGTACAAATGTGTAGTATCTTGAGAGTAGCAAGTACTCGACTCCAGCATGATTCAGGATACTCAAACCATTCGCTATTATCAAAAGCTAACCGATAGTTTGACCGAGATGTGGCACCGGGGCTATCGCCTGGATGATTTGCGGCTCTACGCCGAAGGCTATATTACCGCTTTTCGCCACACGGGCGCGATTGAAATCCCCCAAGTTAATCATCTCGAAGAAGAAGTTAACTTATTTTTGTTTGAGATTATAAATATTCCAAATTTAGCCCCCCAAACTCAAACCCAAACCTATTAGCAGCCGTGACAGGCTTAGGCTGGCAAGGATTTGCAAAGTTGGTGTTTGCCCAGGGTGACGCTCTCCGAGACGGCAAAGCCGAACGGGCAACTAAACCTTTAATTATCCAAGCCCAAGCGCCCCTGAAGGTGCAGCGATCGTTCTATCCCGAAGGCCCAGAGGTTTGCCACACGACGATTTTGCACACAGCCGGGGGAATGGTGGGGGGCGATCGCCTCTCGATTGACATTCAAGCCCAAGCCAACACGAAAGTTTTGTTGACGACTGCCGCGGCCAGCAAAATCTATGGCAGCTATGGGCAGTCTCAGGTTTACCCTCAAGGGCAACTGGCTCAGCAGCAGATTCAAATCAAGCTTGAGGCGGGTGCTTATTTGGAATGGCTGCCCCAAGAGATGATTGTGTTTGACGGGGCAATTTATCGCCAAGACCTGCGGGTAGACCTTGCCCCAACCGCCTGCTGGCTGGGCTGGGAGATCACCCGGTTTGGGCGCACGGCTAGAGGAGAAAGATTTTTAAGCGGCGAATGGCGATCGCAGACCGAAGTCTGGCAGCAAGGGCACCCAGTTTGGATTGATCGGCAATCTCTGAACGGAGGAACTGCCATGCTTGATAGCCCCCACGGCTTGGCGGGCCAGCCGGTGGTTGCCAGCCTAATTTGGCTTGGGCAAGCGGTTGATCAAGCGCAAATTGACCAAGCCCGTCAGCTCTGGTTAGCTAGCTCACCCCAGGGTGAGGCAGGCGTGACGGAGCTAGAGTTAGGGTTGCTCTGTCGCTATCGCGGCCCCTCTAGCCAGGAAGCTCAGCAGTGGTTTGTCCAAGTTTGGCGAATTCTACGCCAAGTGTATTGGCAGCGATCGGTCGTATTGCCACGAGTTTGGCCGCTGTAGCGTAGACCTTTTGTATGAAGACCAAAGCACTGCCCTCATTCCCCAGCCCCTGCTCCCAAGTTTGAGAGAAGGGGAGCCGAGAGGATCTGATTCAGGTCTAAAACCAAGACGATAGACGTTTCCTCTGCTTCGGTAATCCGGGCAACGTGGCTGGTGATGCTGAGCAAGTCAGACGACTTTTGAGCCGGGGAGAGGGGCTGTAGGTGAGCCACGGGCAAATCTAACAAATTGGGCGGATCTGCAACCGGGATGGCATGAAATTCGCCGGGGCGGATTTGTAAAATAATCAGAATGGGTTCCAGGGTTTCGGAACTGCTCGATCGCAAATTCAGCAGTCTGATCGCTGCCTGACCAATGTAGAGTAAGTCGAGGGGATTAGCTTGCCGATCGGGGGGTCGATTCATCACTTTAATTACAAAGGATGTTGGCACGGCCACCAGGTCATTGCCCAGTTTGAAGGTGAGAATTTGCAGGGTTTGATTCAGTTTGTCCGAACTGCCTGTGGCGTTAGCTGTCGGAGCAGCAATTTGGGGCTGTGGATTTGGCAATGGCATAATTCGGAACGAAAAGCGGTAGGGAAATTGGCAACTAAAGCTGCTGGCAGGAGCAGAGAGGGCATTAGCTATCGAGTAGGTCGGTTACAACGGTCAGCAGTTCTTGGTCGAGGTAGGGCTTGGTCAAGTAGCGATCGGCCCCCAGCTCTAGGGCAATTTGCTGATGTTTGTCGCTACCGCGAGAGCTGAGCATCATGACAGGAATCTTGCTCCATTCAGCCGATTGGGCGCGCTGGCTTAAAAACTCAAACCCGTTCATGGTCGGCATTTCAATATCGCAAATCACCAGCCGAATCTCAGGATACTGCCGCAGGTGGGCGATCGCCTCTGAGCCATTTTTAGCTTGAATTGGCTGATAACCTTTGTTTTGGAGGACAAGCGCCAAATTTTGGCGCAGGGTAATTGAGTCATCGACGACTAAGATCTGGGGAGCAGCTACCCCTTCTCTCAATGTCGGCACTGGATTGACAGGCGGGGCTAGGGCAGCAGCCGTTGAGACTGGATCTAACAGCGCGCTGCCATCAATCAACAGCGTCAACCGACCGTCCGCCAGAATGCAGCACCCCTGCACAAATGGGGGTGGGATAATCACAGATCCAACCGGGCGAATTACCAATTCCTGTTCCCCTAGCACTTGGTCAACCTGCAACGCCCAGTGCTCTTCACCTCGTCGCAGCATTAGCAAGCGGCTGGCATTTGCGAGTTGAACTGAGGCCCGTAAAGGCAGGGAGTAGGGCATCAAGTCAGATAGTTTGCGAATTGGCACTTGCAGTTCGCTGCCATCCCGGCACCAGTTATAGACCTGCTGCCCCCGCCAATCTTGAATCTGGTCAGGCTGAGGCGAGACAATTTGCTCAACCGCATCCAGCAAGAAAGCATAGGTTTGACTGCCAGACTGACAAATCAAGACGCGGGCAATATTCAAGCGCCGGGGAATCTCCAGCAGAAAGGTGGTTCCCTGCTGAGGGCGAGATTGGACAGTGATTGAACCGTCTAGGGATTGGAGTTGAGTTTTCACCACATCCAAGCCAATGCCCCGCCCTGACAATTCAGTTAATTCAGATGCTGTCGAAAACCCAGGTTCAAATAAATAGTCTAAAAGGCTAGCTTCGGGCAGGCGATCGCCCAGTTCCGGGCTGACTAAACCCAGTTCAACTACCCGCTGCCGAATTAGCTGTAAATCTAGTCCCCTGCCGTCATCGCTGACCGCAATCACGGTGGCCCGCTCTTGCTGATCGGCCTGGAGGCAAATCTGCCCCACCTCCGGCTTGCCCTGCTGGCTGCGGAGTTGGGGTGATTCTAGACCGTGGGCAAAGCCATTTCGCACCAGATGCATAATTGGGTCGTAGAGCTTTTCGGCGATCGCCTTCTCGACCATAATTTCTGCCCCCAGGATTTGGATTTGGGCCGGCTTGCCGTGATTGGTTGCTAACTGCTCTAACAAGCGCGGAAAGCGATTAAACAATTCTCCCAGGGGCATCATACCCACCTGGATCAAATCATCGCGGGTTTGGGTCAGCAAACGCTGCTGCTTCTCCAGGGCCTGGCTCGATTGCTGAGTAAACAGGGCAATTTCAGCCCGCCTTTCTTCCAGCTTGACGGTTTCTTCTTGGGCAGATTGCAGCAAGGCATGAAATTCGCTGTAGGGATTCATTTCGAGGCTGTCAAACCGGCTCCAGGCAGAGCGGGCCGGTTGCCGCTCTGCACGAATGAGCATCCGATCGGTCAAGTCTTGGATTTGACTCAAGACGTGCTGATGCTGCTGCAACTGCTGCTGTAATTTCTGTACCACTGCTTGAAGCTGCTGATTGGTGTCGGTTTGGCGATTTTGATAGGTCAGTAATTCCCCAGACAAGTAATTGAGGTGCTGTAACGTCTCTAAATCGATCCGAACAGCGGGGGTAGGGGCTTTTGGGGTTTGGCGACGAGGCGGAACTAACCGAGCGGAAACCGTCGGTACAGGGCGAGCCGGAGCTGAAGGCGGGGCGGGCGGGCTGACGACTGGAGAGTCAACTTCTAAGCTAAAACCAGCCAGGAGTTGATCCATGCTCAGGTCGGGCAAGTCTAAGCCGAGGGAAGCATCCGCTGGCAAGTCTGCCAGGAGCTGATCGAAGTCCAGTTCCAGCTCGGCGATTCCCTCCGGGACATTAAAGCCGAATGGTTCGGCAAGTTCTAGCCCCGCCGCCTTTGTCCCGATCGCGTCATCAGCCAAGCCGAGCAGCGCTGCCGAGGGTTCACCCCCTTGATCGCGATCGCCCCCTAGCACCAGCGTTTGCCCCTGCTGGAAGTCAGCCAATGCCAGTTCAGCAATTGTTTTGGCTTGGTCTGGATGGGCCGCCAGAGCGGAGAGGGTGGCTTGGGCGATCGCTCCAAACCCAGGCAGTCCCAAAGACTCCGCCAGCCCAAATAAGACCGTTGCTTCGGCTTGCAGGCGGCTGGCAATGGTTGAGGCTTCAGGGGCTTGGTTAACGAGAGCGCTTAACTCCAGCAACCGCTTCTGCACCCCAGTTTCAAAAATCGACTGGACAATATCAAAGCCCAACTCGGCGGAAGAGGGAATCAGCGCCTGCTGATCAAAAAAGTCACCTAGCTTGGCCTGCAATTGCGCAAACACCGCCGCTGCTCGATTCAGAACTTCTGGCTCATTGATGGTTGTGTTCGTCAATTCTGCACTCAGCGGCAAGCGCAGACACTCGTAGCCCTGAAATAGCAAGCTCTCTAATTCTGAGTCAATCTCGACGGCTGGATTGTACAAGGACTTAAAGACATCTTCTAGAGAATGAGCAACGGTTTGAATCGTCTCTAGCCCAACGCTGGCAGCGGCACCTTTGAGGGTATGGGTCAACCGCATTAGGTTATGCACCTTGCCTGGACTGCGATCTTCTCGCAAGCTCAGCAAATCGTGCTCAATCTTTTGCAGCAGCTCTGGCGCTTCCATCAAGAAGAAGCCATAGGTTTGGTCGCGAATTGAGGGATCAGTGCTCATGGCTTGCAGAAGTGGGTTTTAAGCAATTCAATTTAGCTAAATTTAGTTAACCTTAAACTGCCCGACGCTGGCTTGCAGTTCCTCTGCCATTTTGAGCAACTCTTGGAAAGATGATGTAATTTGAGCCGCATCCTCAGAAGTTTTGGTCACAATCACCGCCAAATCCAGCATGGTTTGACCGACTGCCTGGGACTGCTGGGTTTGAGCCTGATTCGACTGCATGATTCCGTCTACTAGCTGGCTAATTTCGGTCGTGGCAGCGACGATCGCCGTCAGGCTTTGGCGAGTTTCATCAACCAGGGTTGTGCCGGTTACAACTTGCTGAATGCCGACCTCCATTGCCTTCGCCACTTCCATCGTCTCAGTTTGGATTTCTTGCACCAGTTGCTCAATGTCGGTGGTGGCTACCGCCGACTGGCGGGCCAGCGATCGCACTTCATCTGCCACGACCGCAAACCCGCGCCCGTATTCACCGGCTCGCGTGGCTTCGATCGCCGCATTTAGGGCCAGCAGTTGAGTTTGAGTCGTAAAATTGCTGATCAGATTAACGACGCGGGAAATTTTCTGGGAAGATTCGCTCAGCCGTTTGATTTTTTTACTCGTTTCGGCCACAGTTTCGCGAATCCCCAACATGCCATCGACGGTGCGGTTCATCGTTGCATCGCCCGCCTGGACAATTTGATTGGCTTGCCGGACGGCGCTATCTACCTGCTGGGCGCTGAGGGTGACGGCTTTGATCGCATCCGTCATTTCTTGAATTTGGTCAACGGTTTGAGTCAACTCCTGAAACTGGTACTTGGTCTGGGTGGCCAAATGAACAATGTCACTTTCGCTCAGTCGTGAAGTCTGAGCAACTTTCGTGGCCGAAGTTTTAACCTGGATCACCAGCTTGCGGAGACTTTGCAGGGTGTTGTTGTAGGCATCGGCGATCGTGCCAATTTCATCCTCAGTAATCGGGGCGCGGATGGTTAAGTCGCCCTTAAAGGTGGGGCGGACAGCGGACAAGAGCTGAATGGCTCGCTGCTGCAATCGTTCTTTGGCTGTTTTTTCTCGGTTAGCGGCTTCGGCAAGCTGCTCTGATTGCCGTTGTACCTGCTCTAAGGCGGCGGCTTGCTGAAGAGCAATCCCAAACTGCAACCCAATTTGACTGATCAACTTCTCATCGCTGGCTGCCCATGCTCGTGGACCAGCACACTGATAGACCGCCAGCATTCCCCAAAGCTGATTGCCGACAAAAATCGCCGTCATTAAGTAAGCTTTGGCTTGGATTTGCTCCATCGCCTCTAGATAATCGGGCGGGAAGTCTAACTTAGAAATATCGGCGATCGAGAAGCCACCCCGATTGCTGCGGGGCTGCTCAGCGTCAGTCAGCTTGGGGTCTCGGTTTTGCCCAATCGGCCCACCTGGATTCAGGCTCATCAAACTGCGGCAGTCGCCCATGTCTTTAGCAAACCCTTTGCCTAAGCAAGGTGCCCAATTGCTAGCAACCGATTCAGCCACAAATTCGCCCGTCCAATCGGGGTTAAATCGATAGACGACGACCCGGTCGGCTTGCAGCAAATTGCGGACTTCTTGGGTGGTGGTTTTGAAGATCGTTGCAACTTCCAAAGATTTCCGGATTTTATCGACGATTTTAGCGATCGCCCGTTCTTGCTCAGCGATCTTTTCTAGCGCTTGAGCCTGCACTTTCACCTGCTCTAAGGTAGCGGCTTGCTGAAGGGCAATCCCAAACTGCACCCCAATTTGGCTGATTAATTTCTCGTGGCCAATTGTCCACTGGCGCGGCCCACTGCACTGATAAACGGCTAGTAGCCCCCACAGCCGGTCATCGACAAAAATCGCCGTCATTAAATAGGCCTTGGCTTGGACTTGCTCCATCGCTTCTAAATAATCGGCCGGGAAGTCTAGCTTGGAAATGTCAGCGATCGAGAAACCGCCCTGATTACTGCGGGCCGCTTCGGCATCGGTCAGCTTCAGATCTCGACCTTCGCCCGTAAACCCACCGGGGCAGAGGCTGCTCAAACTGCGGCAGTCGCCCATGTCTTTAGCAAACCCTTTGCCGAGGCAGGGCGTCCAATTGCTAGCAACCGATTCAGCCACAAATTCCCCCGTCCAATCAGGGTTAAATCGATAAACCACAACCCGGTCAGCTTGTAGGACAGTCCGAACTTCCTGGGTGGTGGTTTTGAAAATCGTCTCAACTTCTAAAGATTTCCGGATCTTATCGACAATTTTGCCCAAGGCCCGCTCTTGCTCAGCCAATAGCCTCAGTTCTTTGGTTTTGACGGCAACTTGCTGGTGGTATTCTGCCTGCTTGAGGGCAACGCCAAACTGCGCTCCGACTTGGGCCAGGCAGTTAATGTCAACTTCTTCCCAGTGGCGGGGGGCAGAGTTTTGATAGGCAGCCAGCAGCCCCCAAAGGTCACCCCCGGCAAAAATCGGGGCGATCGCATAGGCCTTAATTTGAAACTGCTCCAAAATGTCAATGTAGCAAGGGGAGTGTCCCGCTTTATAGATGTCGTCCACGGCCAAGGTTTCCCGGTTACGGTAGCGCCCACCCTGGGTTTCTTGCAGGTGAGAATCTTCCCAAACCGTTTTGATGCCGGCATCAACTAAGGGCATCCAGCCTGGGGCGACTGCCTCTGAGATGAACTCTCCGCCCCAGGCGGCGTTGAATTGATAAATGGCGACGCGATCGGCCTTCAAAAGCTCTAGCAGTTCAAAGCTGGTGCTGCGAAACACGGCCTCCATATCGGTTGAACGGCGAATTTTATCCATTACCCTCGCTGCCACCTGAGTTGAGGTGCGAGCAGACTCCGCCTGCCGCTCCAGTCGCCGCCGAAATTCCAGCGACTGAACCGTTAATGTTAGCTCAGTCGTAACTTGGTAAAGCAGTTGAATCTCTGCCTGTTCCCAATGGCGGGGGCGAGCGCACTGCTGCACCACTAATAGACCCCAAACCGATCGCTCAACCATAATCGGCAGGGCCAAACTGGCGCTTACCTGGTAATGCTCTAGCACCTGTAGCTGATGGGGAGTCAAATTGCCGGTTCCGTGCGGATCGGTCTGAGCGAATTTCTGGGTTAAGAAATGATCTGAGTGCTCGAAGCCAAAGCAGGTTGCCAGCAATTTTTCGCCCAAGGCAGGCGTCCATTCTCGCCCTCTAGCTTCTGCTAGCACCAAAGCCTGTTGAGCTGATTCAAGCCGACAAATCATCGCCCGATCGGACTGTAAGACCTGACGTACCTCAACCACAGTCGTATCAAACAGCGACTCCAACTGCGGCGACTGGCGCATCCGATCAACAACTGCAAACAGCTTTTCCTGCTCTGAGGTAAAGCCGTATTGCCCACCATTGCCGTTGACGGTTTCGATCGTATTTGGGTTGGGTTTAGGTTGCTCCCGATCGCGGGACGCTAAGGAAGATGATTCTAAAACAACGGAGGACTGAGTTTGGTCATCATCAGGACGGGAGCCAAATAGTTTTCTCACAGGTCAGACCTCAAATTTAGAGTAGGAATGCAAAGCGGGTCGGGTTAGGGATGAATGCCGGCCGGAAGCTGAATCAGGGGAGACTGAGCGATCGCCACCGGATCAAGCACGGTACTGCTGGCGCGATCGAAGTAGCCCTGCACAAACGGTAGAAGCTGAGCGGAAAAGAGTTGAGCCGAGGGAGGTTTCAGTTGCAGCGGGTCGTAGGCTTCGATCTCATAAACTTGGGGCACTACTAAGCCCAATCGCTGACGGTCAATTTCCAGCCCAATCACCATCCCAGTCGATAACAGGCTGCCCGGCAGAAAACTCAAAGGATATCCGAGTACGTGGGCTAAATCTATTAACCACAGCATCGCGCCGCGTCGATTGTAAATCCCCAAGACACAGCTCGGTAGCCAGGGCACTGGCAAGATTTCGATCATCGGCACTCGGAGGACTTCGACCACATCAGCCATCGGCAGCAAGGCGGAATCATTGGTGGTCAGACCAAAGTGCAAATACTTTTCTTTGGCAACTTGAGAACTTGGATCAATCTCTAAAAGATCGAGGCTGCTCAGCGTTACCTTTGCAGAAGCGTCCATAGCTGGGCTTATCGGGCGATCAGTTGTTGAATTGTTTGAACCAGCGCTTGTTGATCAACAGGCTTTGCTAAGTAGGCGTCTGCTCCTAACATATTGCCCCACATCTTATCGACCTCTGTATTTTTTGTCGAGCATAGGACAACTGGAATTTGGCTTGTGCCTGGATCGGTCTTCAACTCCCGGCACAGCTCAAATCCACTCTGTCCGGGTAAAATTACGTCCAACAGAATCAGGTCAGGTCGCTGTTGCAGAACGCGAGTCTGAGCCTCCTCGCCGCTAGAGACACTGATCACGGAGAGGCCTGCCTGCTGGAGATAACGGGTGATCAATTCCGCCTCGGTCAGACTGTCTTCAACAACTAAAATGGTTCTCATAGATGCCCTTAGCAAATTAATATTGACTCAATTGAATTGACCCCAGCCAAAAACAGCACAGCAACAGCGGTTGGAAGCGTTCTTGAGCTGCTAGTAGGCTATTTACCAGTTCTGTAATTTTCATCCTGATTGTTACCCCCTTTTTTATACTCCTGTTCCCCCAAAATTACTTATCATTCAGCACTGGTAAGTATTTCTTGAGGGCAGCTAGAACTTTCTCCGCTGCAATCGGTTTACTGATAAAGTCAGTCGAACCAACCATTTTGGCTCGCACCCGATCAATGATGCCATCGTTGCCGGTCAAGATCACAACTGGAACCTCTTGGAATTGAGAGATGCGGCGAATTTGAGCACAGAGTTCATAGCCATTGGCGATCGGCATCACCAAGTCTAAAAAAATGAATTCAGGACGTTTCTCCAGCAGCATCGGCAGGGCTTGCACCGGGTCTTGAATCGCAATACACCGATAGCCAGCCTGGAGCAGCACCTGTGCCATCATCCGCTGCTCGATCGGGCTATCGTCAATGCAAGCGACCAGCGGCGCGGCCGTTGGCTTCGCCGATCGCTCAAACCGGCCCAGATCTTTTTCCAGCCTGGGCGGCGAAAGGTCAGGCACCTGCACGAATTCCACCATCCCTTTGCGGACATAGGCAATCAATGTGCGGGTGAACAGCAATAAATCTTGCTTCAGCATTAAAGCCACGTCCCGCAGCGAGCGATCGCCGTCAATTACCCTCGTTAAGGCTTGGTAGACCTGGGGCGAGGTTTGCTGACTCAACAGATCAGCATTCCGCAGGATCGGCGCAATATTAGGCGATAGATTACTCAATCCGGCATTGCTCCAAGCGGCCCAATCTTGCTGGGCTTGCGTCAATGCCTGTCGCGAATTCATCAGGGTCAAAGAGGCATCTAAAGCATCCTGAGCATGACTGGCGCAGCTTAGCTGACCCGTTCTTTCTTGCTGTAAAACATCAAATAGAACTTCGACCACCGTAGCCCGAATCATACTGGCAGCTCGCTCTCCGGCCATCTGCTGCTGCTTTGTCCATTGCAGCAGTAAATCGTAGCCTTGGCTCTGGCTAGCCTTGACTTCAGCCAGATCAGTCGATTGTTTTTGCATCTGGGGACATTGTTCAAGCAATAAGCGCCGCCACCGCCGCAGTCCATTCGACCCACCCTTGGCCCAAACCAAACGCCCGACGCAAAAATAGAGGCTCCATGCCTGGTTGTTGTCGTCGCAGACATCCAATCTGCCCGTAAATTGCGTTTGAATGCAAATTTCTAATTGATTACTTAGGCTATCTGTGACCGGATTGTCATGTGCAGTCATCATGGATTTAAGTTTCTTGTTGCGAGTACGTTTGCCAAGCAAGCCTCAGGAGATGTTTAATCTTGCCCTGCATGGTATGAACTATAGCTAAATGAACCATAGCTAATTGGCAGTCCAACGTAAATTGATCATTACTATCAGTCCAGGCAATTGTTTCACGTGCAAGTTTTGCTCTATCTGGCACGATTCAACATTATCTGGTGAAAGCTGATAGCGATCGTACTTAGTTTACAATTTTGAACCTCTTCAAAAGTTTACCCAGCCCTCTCTGAAAGCACATCCGTAGGATAACGGATTCTTGACATTTTACGGCTGTAGTTAATGATAGCGATCCAGGATGTGAGCAATAATTGAGGGGAAAATTTCTGTAGCGAGGTCATGGACTGATGACTCTTGAACAAGAGCAAGCCCTACAAGCCCACATCAAAGCTATTGCTCAGATCTTATGGCAATCCTAAATGAGTTATGAGAAACAGCCATAGGTAAAAAGCTTTAGAAAATCGAAAGTTTGGCGGTGAGTAACAAACTCGAACAGGAATTTAACAAGATTAAACGATGTACACTGTTTTAGGATTGCTATATAGCGATCCTAAATCAGATATGAACATTTTCGCCCCCTAAATCCCCCAATTCTGGGGGACTTCAGAAACACTCAAAGCCCCCCAGAATTGGGGGGTTGGGGGGCGAAAAAACTTGCAATTCACTAATGACTCGTTTCACGACCAATTTAGGACAACTATAGATGGAAAAAATTCAGCACAGAGTAGACGATTGTTAACCCAAAGTGAATGGTGCAGTAGCGGCGCGAATCGGTAAAAGCGGTGGCAATAATCGCCGCGATCGGCAGCATAAAAAAGCCCAGCTTCTTTAAAAACTGCCGATCAAGATGACAACAGTAAACAGACAAAATAGTCCCAAGGTCAGCATAAATATTGTTCCGTAGGGAGCATGATTTATCCGATCTAGATATTGATTGACCTTTTTGTCTTTTTCGTCAGGATGCCAAATCATTGGTTTCATAATTTTCACCTCACATGATGCATGTAAGAATCAAAAAACTCAAACCTCAACATTCTTTAGATTTACCAAAAGCTAGCTAACTCTATCCGGACAGAAGATACTGAATTGATTAGACCTGTTGCTTAATAAGCCACAAAAAGCCATGAAAACCAAGCAGAGCAATCATTCCAGGCGATTTTCATGATCAATGGCTGCAAGCTAGTGACGATAAGGGTTTCGGCGATTTTTTGCGTTATAAAGCAACAGGTCTATTATTCAAAGGTGCATTAAGGCTGAGTCACAAAGAGTCTCTCCTGCTTGTCTGCCCGGACTCTCACAGAACCTCTAGTTTGCCGGAGTAAGCTGTCGTTTTGGACAATATGCATTGAGCAGGGGGCATGATGTAAAACGTAGTTGCTGGCGCTCACCATTATTTTTTCATCTTGCTCAGTTAGGCCACGATGCCCCATTAAAATTAGGTCAGCACCCCATTTACGGGCAACATCGCAAATTTGCCGTCCTGGATCTCCCTCTAGTAAGCCAACATCAGCATTGATACCAGCAGAAGTTAGATCTCTATGGTGGCCTCGCAGTCTTTCTAAACACTGGTGTTTAGCTTTTTCTAACAGTTCTTTTGCTTGAGTATCAGGCTCAGCTTTGGGCAAATTTAAGCCAGAGTGCTCAGACAAATTTGTGTGCTCAGCAGCGGGTAATAAAAAGACATGCATCAGCATCAGCCGAGCTTGGTTGGCTTTTGCTAAAGACACTGCTTCTTCAAAGACGCGATCGCCGGTTTCAGACCCATCCATAGCAACTAGAATTCGATTAAACATCAAGACCCCCTAAGATTAAAAAAATGAACTCGAACAAATCAATCGTTGAAGCCGATTATTCATACAGAAGTATCTACCGTTTTGCTGACCCAACTACGGCAGCTTGATCCACTTGCTCTACTTGATCGATCTGACGACTGACCTTCAATTGTCCTTGCACAACTAAAACTGAGCAAGCCGCATGGTGGAGGACAAAATTGCTGACGCTGCCTAGAACCATCTCCTTGACGCCAATGTGTCCGCGGCGGCCCATCATAATTAAATCGGCTCCCCAGGTTTGGGCTAGCTCACAAATGGTTCGACTCGGATTGCTTAGCCCCTGCGTAAATTCAGTCTGCACACCGGCCGCAGTTGCTTGGTCTGCCAGCGATCGCAGAAACTCTAAGCCTTTTTGCTGAGACTTTTCCCACTCCTTCATATACTCTTTGACAATTTCGGCATTTAGGGTGGGGTAGATGCTGTAAGCGCCAGGATAAACCGGGCTGGGATACCCCTGATCAATCGGTGAAAGCACATGTACCAGCATCAGGCTGGCATTCGTTGCTTTGGCCAAAACCAAGGCTTGCTCAAACACCTGCTGACTCATATCTGACTGATCGAGGGCAACAAGAATCTTTTGAAACAACATATCGGGATCTCTCCTTGGAACAAAAGCTGAAGGCCAACTGCTTCAAACAGGGAATGATCACGGTTAATCGGTTGGGGAAAAACTGCTGAGACCCTCAGCAGCGGCAACGGCTAATCGGGCGCTCAACACAGCGTCAGGATTAAGGCTAATCGAATCAATGCCTTGCTCAACCAGGAATTGGACAAATTCGGGGTAGTCGCTGGGGGCCTGACCGCAAATGCCAATTTTTCGCCCCTGCTGTTTGGCGGCGGCGATCGCCAGCTTCACCATCCGTTTGACGGCTGGATCACGCTCGTTAAATAAGTGAGCAACCAGGGCCGAGTCGCGGTCTAGCCCCAACGTGAGTTGGGTCAAGTCGTTAGAACCAATCGAGAAGCCGTCGAAAATTTGAGCAAATTCGTCTGCCAACAGCACATTGCTGGGCACCTCACACATCACATAGACTTGCAGCCCGTTTTGACCCTGCACCAGTCCGTGCTTGCCCATTTCGGCGATTACCTGCCGCCCTTCGGCGGGAGTGCGACAGAACGGCACCATTAAGATCACATTCGTCAACCCCATCTCGTCCCGGACTCGCTTCATAGCCGCGCACTCCAGGCCAAACCCAGCTCGATAGCGATCGCTGTAGTAGCGTGCGGCCCCTCGCCAACCAATCATCGGATTTTCTTCGCTGGGTTCAAATTGCCTGCCCCCCAGCAAATGAGCGTATTCATTGCTCTTAAAGTCGGACAGGCGCACAATCACGGGCTTGGGGTAAAAGGCGGCGGCGATCGTGCCCACCCCTTGGGCCAACTTGTCGATGAAATACTCAGACTTGTGGCGGTAAGAGGCTGTCAGCTCAGCAATCCGGGCTTTTGCAACCGCATCTTCTAGCTGATCAAAATGCAAGAGCGCTAAGGGGTGAACCTGAATCTGGTTGGCGATCGTAAACTCTAACCGCACTAGCCCCACCCCATCATTGGGGATTGCCGCCAAGCTAAAAGCTTCTTCTGGGTTGCCAATATTGATCAAGATCTGGGTGCGGGTTTGGGGCAGGTTGTCGAGCTTAATTTCTTCGACCCTAAACGGTAGCAGACCGTCATAAACTCGCCCTTCTTCCCCACCGGCACAGGCCACCGTGACTGCCTGACCTGTTTTTAAGACCGCGCTGGCATTGCCGCAACCAACGATCGCTGGAATGCCCAACTCCCTAGCAATGATCGCCGCATGACAGGTTCGCCCGCCCTGATCGGTGACGATCGCGCTGGCTCTTTTCATAATCGGTTCCCAGTCTGGATCGGTGCGGCTGGTGACTAAAACTTCTCCCGACTGAAACTGCTGAATTTGATCTAACCCTAAAATTACCCTGGCTGGCCCCTGCCCAATCATCGTCCCGACGGCTCGCCCCACGACTAGCGGCATGGCGCGATCAGGGAGGGAATTTTCCCCCTCTGTTGCCTCGCCTGGCTTCAGCCAGCGATAGCTCCGCAAGACGTTCTGGGCTTTTTGCGACTGGACCGTTTCTGGACGCGCCTGGACAATATACAACTCCTGAGTGATCCCATCCTTGGCCCACTCAATATCCATCGGCGTGTCGACCCCCCGCCGGTTGGAATAATGCTCCTCAATCAGGCAAGCCCACTTGGCCAAAGTGAGAATTTCCGGGTCGCTCAGGGCATACCGTTGCCGCAGCCTGCTTGGCACGCGCAGGTTTTTGGTCAACTTGTTGCCCCCTTGGTCGTAGACCATTTTAATTTCTTTGCTGCCCAGACGCTTGGCCAGGATCGGCTGGAAGCCTTGCTTTAAGGTGGGCTTAAAGACCAGATACTCATCGGGATTCACCGCTCCCTGGACAATGGTTTCGCCCAGCCCGTAGGCGGCGGTAATCAAGGCGGCATCTCGGAACCCCGTCTCAGTGTCGATCGAAAACATGACGCCAGAGGTGGCCAGGTCAGACCGCACCATCTTTTGGACTCCGACTGAAAGGGCTAAATCGAAGTGATCAAAGCCCTGGTGCTGCCGATACGAAATCGCCCGATCGGTAAATAGGGAAGCAAAGCACCTGTGGCAAGCTTGCAGCAGGGCCGGCAAACCTTGAATGTTGAGGTAGGTTTCCTGCTGCCCCGCAAAACTGGCATCGGGTAAGTCCTCAGCGGTGGCGCTAGAGCGCACCGCCACATCGGTAGCCTCGCCATAGCGCAAGCAGAGAGCTTGATAGGCTTCGGCGATCGCCCCGGCCAACTCCTCTGGAAAGGGGGTTTGCAAAATTAGCGATCGGGCGGCTTGACCCCGCTGCTGCAAGTCGCCGACATTATCTACATCTAAGTCAGCTAAAAGCTGGCGCAGCCTCGACTCTAGGTTTGCGATTTGAATAAAGTCACGATAAGCCGCCGCAGTCGTCGCAAAGCCTGTTGGTACATTTACGCCTTGGGCCGACAACTGCTGAATCATTTCTCCCAGCGAAGCGTTTTTGCCCCCGACTAAGCTCAGATCGTCCATGCCAACCTGAGCTAGTTCCAACACTAAAGCTTCTTCTCTGGTGCAGCGTGAAGTGACTGCATAATCGACAGATGTTTGCGTGGTCATGCTTAACCCTCAACGCAGTAACCAAAGCCTGCTCACTCCACACTTTCAGTTAACAAAAACATTATGAGGAACTTGTGAGGGCAGCCGGCGATCCCGACTGACCCTAGCCCTCAGCAATCAGCTACAACAGTGGTTTTGGGCTGTACCCCCTTATTTTTCGGATGCTCTCTAGCTATACTGGTAGCTTCCCAAATAAATTGAAATCATGCCCACCTGTTGAGCAAGTACTTATGCAAACAAAACTGATTGAATTTAGCGCTGGAATCGCGCACGTTTTGGGTAGAAATTTCGGCTGGATGAGTTGGAATTTATTTTTAGCGTTTATCCCTTTGGGATTGAGCGTCTGGCTATTTCGCATCAACCGCAGACGCAATTGGACTTGGTGGCTTGGTTTTGCTGTTTTCTTGGCCTTTTTACCCAATGCGCCCTACTTACTGACAGATGTTATTCACTTAATCCATGACATTCGGCGAGTTGAATCGATCTGGATGATTACCTTGGTGCTTCTGCCTGTCTACCTAGTTGTCATTTTGGCTGGCTTTGAAGCCTACGTTATCTCTTTGATCAACTGGGGATATTACTTGCACCGAATTGGCAAAAGCCATTGGATCTTAAGAGTTGAATTAATTACCCATATTTTGTGCGCCGTTGGCATCTATTGGGGGCGATTCTTACGCTTCAATAGCTGGGACTTTATTACCCAACCGGATGCTGTCTTGACCACTGGCATTGAGGAAATTGTGGGTAGGCAGCCCTTAGTGATCATTGGCATCACGTTTCTAATCTTGACGGGTCTGCACTGGTTGATGAAACGAGTCACCCTAGGTTTTATTAAGCAGCCCCGCGACAATTCATCAGTTAATTCACGCCAGTACAGCGCTCCAAAATAACTGGTTAATCTTCAATCAACTTTAGGAGGCGCGCAGTTAGATTAGATCCCCCAACCCTCCTTAAAAAGCTACTGTGTATACACAAGTCCACTAGACTTCGTTTTGAGATTTAAATCCCCCTAAATCCCCCTTTCCAAGGGGGACTTTGAATTAGAGCAGATCGGCAATTTGTTTGCATATGCGATTGAAATCATTTATCACGTCCTGATTCCTAAATCTGACAACTTTAATCCCATAGCCTGCCAAAACTGCGCTTCTCTCTGTGTCATAAGTCATTCCTTCCTTCGTATAATGTTGTTGCCCATCAAGCTCAATTGCTAATTTTACAGACACGCATTTGTCGAGCGAGTTCGACAAGATTATAGTCATAAGGCAGTGAAAAGTCGGCATCTTTTACCTCTTCTTTGAGAAGGGAAGTTACTGCAATTCCCCTGTCTTTACCCAAACGCACGCCCAAGGAACCTCGGCGCGATTTAGATCGCTAGGAGAATGTCTAAAAAGTCGAAAAATTAGCTCATCTCTACATTCGATCCCCCCAGCCCACTTTTTAAGGAAGGAATTAACTCAAAGTCCCCCTTTCCAAGGGGGATTTAGGGGGATTTAAATCTCAAAACGAAGTCTAGTGGACTTGTGTGCATACGGTAGCCTTAAAAAGGGGGCTTCAGAGTTAAAGTCCCCTTTTTTAATGGGTACGCAAATTACTAACCCGTTTTATTGCTTAACATTGCTGAGTGATTCATGGATCGACCAGGACTGATTGTGATCTGTGGCCCAACGGCAACGGGTAAATCGGGCTTAGCGATGGCTTTGGCTGAGCGTTTAGAGACAGTGATTTTGAGCGCTGATTCGCGGCAAGTCTATCGCGGGTTTGATATTGGCACCGCCAAACCGACAGCCCTCGAACGCCTGCAAGTCCCCCACTATTTGATTGATCTTTGTGAGCCGACGGCAAGTTTTACCCTGGCTCAGTACCAGCAGCAGGCGAAGGAGCTGATTGCCAATTTTCACCAGCGGGGACAAACGGCGCTGCTGGTCGGCGGCACCGGGTTGTATATTCAGGCGATCGCTCAGGGGTTAATCATTCCAGCCGTCGCGCCTCAGCCCCATCTGCGATCGCAGCTTGCCAATCATGGCCAGCACCAAATTTATCAATGGCTCCAACAGGTTGACCCCATTTCAGCCCGGCGCATTCATGCCAATGATCACGTCCGCACGCTGCGAGCGCTAGAAGTGTATTATGTGACCGGATTGACGCTGGCTCAGCAACAGGGGCAGCAGCCGCCCACTTACCCGATTTTGTCGATTGGGCTAGACTGCCCGCAACCGGAGCGACTGACAGCCAGAATTCAGCAGCGCACCGCCCAAATGCTGGCTGCTGGATGGCGGCAAGAAGTAGAGGATTTAATCACAAACTATGGCCCGGACTTACCGCTGTTCAATACGCTTGGTTATCAAGAACTGCGGCAGCACTTGGCGGGGCAAATCTCTCTAGCGGAAGCAACGGAGTTAATTGTGCTGCACACTCGCCAATTTGCCAAACGCCAGCGCACCTGGTTTCGGGCCACTTCAGAGGTGCTCTGGTTTGATGCCGATCAATCCAGCCTGCTGGAGCAAGTCTGGTTACAGGTGCAGATGTTTTTAGACGCTCCACGCCAGAAAAGTTCTAAAAACTTTTGATCAGAACAGCCAGCCCAAGCCCAGACGGATTAACGTGGAAGTGTATTGACTGGTTGAGCTATGCAAACTTTACATCCTCCCGTTTCAACTCCAGCCGACCCCTTAGACCCGCCGCTGGCGATCGCTGGACGCACATTTAATTCTCGTCTGATGACGGGTAGCGGTAAGTATCGCTCCTTTGCCGAGATGCGGGCTAGTATTGCTGCCTGCGGCAGTGAAATTGTCACCGTAGCCGTGCGGCGCGTGCAAACTCAAGCGCCTGGTCACGAAGGGTTGGCAGAAGCGTTGGATTGGTCAAAAATTTGGATGCTGCCAAACACGGCTGGCTGTCAAACGGCGGAAGATGCAATCCGAGTCGCTCGTCTGGGCAGAGAAATGGCCAAGCTGCTGGGGCAAGAGGACAATAATTTTGTCAAGCTGGAGGTGATTCCCGACAGCAAATACCTGTTGCCTGACCCGATTGGCACCTTACAGGCCGCCGAGCAACTGGTCAAAGCAGGATTTGCCGTTTTACCCTACATCAACGCCGATCCATTACTGGCCAAGCGCCTAGAAGAAGCTGGCTGTGTGACGGTGATGCCTTTAGGTTCTCCAATTGGCTCTGGTCAGGGGATCAAAAATGCCGCCAATATCCAGATTATTATCGAAAATGCCCGTGTGCCAGTCGTGGTCGATGCTGGGATTGGAGCGCCGAGCGAAGCGGCTCAAGCAATGGAAATGGGGGCAGATGCGCTGCTAATCAATACGGCGATCGCCCAGGCCCAAAACTCAGTTGCCATGGCCCAGGCGATGGGCCTAGCCACGACGGCAGGTCGGCTTGCCTACTTAGCAGGGCGAATTCCGATCAAAGCTTACGCCAGCGCGAGTTCCCCCTTGACAGGCACGATCGCCAGCGAGTCCTAGAAACTGGATCCTCCTAAATCTTTGTCATCAATGCGCGAGGTTCTGTAAAAATCAACCTTAGCCACCCAAAATCCTGACTTAAATACCATTCCCAACTGGTGTTTAAGCAACAGCAATTTTTGATAGTAATTCGATGATTATCTAAGCTAATTTAGGCTGGCTAAAAATTAACATAAAGTTGCAATAGATTGTGTAAGTTTGTTATCTCAATGATCAACTTAGCTTTTATAGGTTTAAATCAATAATTTAGATTCGGCTTTTTCGATGCAACCGCAATCTAAAGTCTGTAGATTTTATTTCGATAATTTGTAAATTGTCAGGAACAATTTAGCACTACAGAGAGTCCATCAATAGGAACTGAATCTGGCTCTAGGTCATTGGGTATCGAGTGACCAGACCATAGTTTAGTGCTCCTATTGTCAAATTAGGGCAATAACTTGCGTTGCGTGTTCTCAATCTCATGATCGAAAATAAGGTTGAATCCAAATTCTATGAAGCAAGTTTTTTTAATCAGTTTAGGTGCCCTTCTAAGTGCAGGCTTGTCGATTTTAGAACCCGCTCAAGCAATGGTGATTACCGTTGACGATTACTCAACAGATCAGGATGTAAACCGGTTAAGGATAGGCACATCCACAGGCAGCGTTGACCCGAATGATGGCAGTATTTTGGATAATGCTAGCCGCGATGTGACGCTCAATGTAACAAATGCTGGCACTGGCAATACTTCGGCCGGGTTTACAACACCGTCAATCATTTCTAACGCGGCTGGTTTTAGTTTGCCGACGGGTTACACGGGCAATTTCCGCCTGTCCTACGATTTCACTACCTCACCTCAGGATCTGACTTCCGGAGGAACGAATAATCGATTTAGCTTCTCTGTGATTGATTCTGATGCCACGCCAAACCGAACGATTACCTTTGGAATTTCCCTCAACGGGGCCCCTACTGTGAATAGAGTTTTGACTAGCGATGTGGACTTTGGCATAGACCCTGCAATTCCAATTACGTTTGACTTTAGTAGTTTCGCTTCTGCCGACTTGGTTGCAGCCACCTCGTTACAACTGGTTATCCTTAGCAGTCAAGCTAGAGATGTCACGATAACGCCTCTGCAAGCTGTACCTGTGCCCCCAGCTTTATTGGGGACGCTGTTTGCTGGTGTGCTGGCAGCAATCAAAGCTAAGCGGAAGTCTGAATTGGCCGCAGGCTCAAAAGCCTAAGCACTTGTGAGCTAGCTCAGCTAATGGATGATGAATTGTTCAAACCGGTCGCTACCTTCGCCCTGGCTTGATGGAGCGACTCTTCCAGGTGCCGCCATAGCGGTAGCCTGGGAGGTGGCAGCAGTGGGCTTGACACGTTGGGCAGGCTAAAATCCAGCCGCCTTGATTGACTTGAATTCGATAGCGGACTTGCACCGGCTGTTGGCACAGGTCACAGGGCTTAGCATCGGCAGGAGTCATTGACGATTTACCTTTAAGAAGATCCTGCTAACGCCCTCAACCGAGTCCCTCAATGCTGATTTGGCGATACTCCTGATACTGCTGGTGTTTAATTTCCCAGTATTTGTCAACCGTTGCCTTCGCTTTGGCAGCTTGCTCATACTCTTCGCCCTTGGTGCTCAGCAGTCGCTGTCTGACTTTTTTACGCAAGTCTGAAATGATCTTACCGTTGACCTTGCGAGTCTGGCTCCAGTTTAGGATGGCGGTAAGATAAGGGCTGTGATTTCGGTAGGCTTCCGCTTGAATTTCCGCTAAGCTGTAGCCGCGCAGTTCTGGCACCCAGTAGGACAGAAACTTCAAGTCAGGATCGCGATCGCCAATATTTTTGTTCGGGT
The DNA here is from genome assembly GCA_019359715.1 of Aphanocapsa sp. GSE-SYN-MK-11-07L. GTDB lineage: Bacteria > Cyanobacteriota > Cyanobacteriia > Thermosynechococcales > Thermosynechococcaceae > JAHHGS01. The sequence continues at coordinate 61,759 of JAHHGS010000044.1, forward strand.
TGTAAATCCGAAACGTCTCCGACAGCGGATTGACAATCCCAGCCTGCATCTGCCACTGCCAGTTGTCGATCGCCAAGTCACCATCGACCAAACAGTTCATGTAGTGTTTAGCACCGTGATGCCAAGAAATGCCGCAGTTAACGGTCAAAAAGGTGGCACACATGGCCCGCATTCTAAAGTTCATCCAGCCCATCGCTTGCAGCTGGCGCATGGATGCATCCACCAGCGGGAATCCGGTTTGACCCGCTTGCCAAGCCGCAAACTTTGACTGCTGCTCTGGATTAAGTGGAGCCGGAGAATACCACTGATCAAATTCACGGTAGAGGTTGGTGTGGGCAATTTCAGGCTGGTTATAGAGTCGCTGGGTAAAACTATCGCGCCAGCGCAGGCGATCGCGAAACGCCTTGAGAGCAAATTGGGCTTTGGGCTGGTCGGCTAGGGTCGCCACTCTGGCTTTGGTGGCTTGGTAGACGGCTCTGACGGAAATCGTGCCAAACACAAAGTGCGGCGATAGGTGAGAGGTTGCGCCCTGCTGGGCCAAGCAAGGACGAGACAGCCGCCAGTGATAGCCATAAAACCGCTGCTTTAGAAAAGAAGCCAGGGTGGCCATCGCTGAGTTTTCTCCTCCGACAAAAAACTTGCTCGATGGCGGCCAAAACTGAGCGTATTTTTGCTTGAGCTGAGCAAACGTAATCTGCGGTAAATCTAGGGCTGGCGTGTTGATTTGGGTTGGACTGGGGTGCTGAGGCTGACGCTGATAGCTGTAGTATTGATCTCGCCAGGCATCGTTGCGATCGCCAATTTGCAAAAAGTTGTTTAACCCCAAGTGATAGTCCAAACTGAGTTGATGGTAGAGGTCAAGAATTGCTCGATCGCGGTCAATCCCATAGGCTACCTGCACATCGCGATTGAAAAATAATTTGGGGGGCTGGCCTTGCTGAAGCAAATATTTTGTCAATTTCGTTAAGACATCAATGCTGCTGCCTTCTAGCAAGTAAAGCTGACTGCCCAACTGTCTCAGATTTTGATCCAGATTCTCTAAACTCTCAAACAAAAACCTCACTCTGGCTTTTCCCACTTCGGGATGGTTATAAAACCAGGGGTCAATAATGAAACAGGGTAAAACGGGCTGGCGGTTCGCTGTCGCCAAGCTGACGATTTCGTTATCGCTGAGGCGCAAGTCCCTTCTGAACCAGAGGATATGCATCTTAGTTAGTTCATTCCTTGACGTTAGGTTCTGTCGCGATCCTAAATGAGTTGCCCTCTCCTAGAGTTCAGCCATTAGATCAGGCTTTGCTTGACGAGGCACCAAAGGCTGGGTTGATCTGCCAGAGCCAAATCTGCTAGCGGGGTTGCCCAGTCTTGAGATCATAGTGACGGTTGATTGCCCACTACTGTGATAAGTGTGATCGACCAAAGATAGCCCTAACAATGCACAACTGGCAACGTAGTTAATCTTTTAATCTTCCTCGTCATCACCCTCTTCGTCGCCATCATCGCCCTTGTCAAGATCTTCAGAGAACTCATCGTCAATTAGCGCATAATCATCATCGAGGGTGCCGAAGCCAAAGCCGGGGCGTTTGCGATCAACAGGGTCGGCAACTCCGCCTAATAGCCCGCCTGGTAAAGTCGGAATATCTTCGTCTTCCTCTAAGCTCTCCAAAGTCGGGTTGGTGTAAGACCGAGCAATCCGATCGTCAATCACATCCGCAAAGTCCTCAAACCCTGGTGCCTCATAACCCATTTCTAAGTCAGCAGTCCCCTGCTCTTCATAGGTATTAAAGCCAGTTCCAGCCGGAATTAGACGACCAATGATCACGTTTTCCTTCAGACCTCGCAGCCAGTCAGACTTGCCTTCGATCGCCGCTTCGGTCAATACACGGGTCGTTTCTTGGAAGCTGGCAGCCGAGATAAAGCTATCGGTGTTGAGGGAGGCTTTTGTGATCCCCAGCAGGACTGGCGTAAACTCCGCCGGGGCACTGCCGGTAATCGACATCGCTTCGTTGACTTGCTCAACCTGATAGAGATCGATCAGTTCTCCCGGCAGCATCGTGGTATCACCGCCATCGTCAATTCTGACCTTGGAGGTCATTTGACGGACGACCACTTCAATGTGCTTGTCGGCAATATCAATTCCTTGCGACTGATAGACGGACTGGACTTCGTTGACCAAGAAGGTTTGCACCTGTTGCAAGCTAATTAAAGCTGCATTGTGGAGACCTTCATGCTTGTGCAGATCAAAGTACAGCTCCAGAATGTCGTGAGGATTAATTGGGCCATCGGTGAGGGGTTCACCGGCTTCCACCGTTTGCCCATCGATAACAAACGGATTTTGCCCCGGGCCGATCGGGTAATCGGTAATTGTGCCATCCCGCTCGATGACTTTGATCTCAACAGTGTCATCGTCATTGACGACTTGGGCTGTGCCAGGGCGCTGACAGAGGGTACACATTTCCTTCGGGCGACGCGCTTCTAACAGCTCTTCAATCCGCGGCAGACCTTGGATGATATCGCCAGTTTTGGCGCGCTCAAACACGAGCAGGGCCAAATTATCACCCCGTTGGACTAAGTCACCATCGTCAATTTGCAGAACTGCCCCCGGAGAAACCAGGTAAGGACGAGCAATCCGCAGAATGATTTGGCGATCGCCCACCTGCATTACCTGTCCGGTTTCAGAGGCCATCACCTCTGGCGCAATTTCATCCCCCTCCCGAATCAGATCTCCAGCCTTAACCGTGGGGGTCTGGTTGCCGGTTTCTAAGACTTTCTGGTTGGCTTCTGCCTCAGTAATCACCAGAATCCGGCGCACAGACTCACCAGTGCGGCGAATCCCTTGCACTTCACCCCCCTGCTTGGCGCAAATTTCAGTCCGGGCCACCACAGCTCCCGGCGCAATCTGATCCCCATCGTTGACCAACAGGCGAGTGTGGGTACTGCCCTGGGTTTGGTCAGCGGTAATGTCTCGCCGCAGCACCAGAGACTCCAGAATCACCAGTTGCAGTCGCTTAATGTCTGGGTTATTTTCGTCATCGATCACTTCAATGTCAGCCGCCAACTGCGGGGCTTCCGTGCCAATTTCTAGCACCAACTGCGTCCGCAGCAAGTCTAAACCTTCGATCGACTTGACTCGTTCTCCATCTTTATAGGGCAAACGCTGGACGGCCCGCAGACGAATGGAGCGCCCACTTTCATTCACTGATTCCTGACTAGGCACGGAAGGCTCATCGGGGACGGGGAACTCCAAAACAGGGCGCAGCAGGAGGGCGTGCCCTTCTGGGGTTTCCACATGCTCAAGGTAGCGCAGGCTGTCCACCACTAAACCTGGCAGCACTTCTTGACCGGGGTAGGCCAAGGTCGCATTTTGGGCAATTACTGCTTCTGGGTCGTCTACCAAGTGCAAGTCACCTGGCTTAATCACAATTTCGCGCAGGATGTCATTCTTTTGCGTCACTTCGACCACGCCATTGCTTTGGCAAAAAATGTCTTTGACGACTTCGGTGCCAGCTTCGACGTACTGCCCATCTTCAATTTGGAGCAGCGAAATGTCTTTATTGACTTCGTGGGCTTCTTCTGGAATCCAGAGCAGCGTGCCGCCCTTGATCACTTCATAGCCCTGCTTGGCTTTGCCCCGCTTGGCCACTTCGACGCCAGAGTATTTGAGGATGCCACCCGTCTGGGTGCGATAGTTATCATCTAGCAGTTCCGCCACCACCTGATTATTTTGCACCTTGGTACCGGGGGCAGCTTTGAGCGAAAAGCGCTGGTTGTGCTGGGTCTGAATCGTGTAATGTTCGCGACCTTGGTAGCTTTCGACCTGAACTTCGGCGGTGTCAAGCAGCACGGAGGCCGTAATGATTTCGACTTCACGCCCGCCTTTGCCATCCACCTGTTCCGGCAAGCGGACAATCCCGCCGTGCTCAGTCACCAGCTTGGTTTCAGCCATCACAGCTTCACTGGTAATCCGATCGCCGTTTTTGACCACGGGTTCAGCCCCTGGCGGCAGGTTATAGACCTCGCCAGACAGAATCCAAATCAAGCCGCCTCTGGGAGCAATTCGGGTTGTGTTGCCCTGGCGATCGCGCTTTTCTTCCGGCACCAAATCATAAAAGTAGGCTTGCCCAGCAAGGTCAGAAGCCACGTCTTTGGTGGCTTTTTCGGTCGAAGACTTGCGCATGTTGCGCCCGGTGATTGCCACCTCTGCCAGCATTTGTCCTTGCTTGATCGCCTGCCCATCCCGGACAAACACGGTGGAGCCTTGGCTAATGTCAAACTCTTTCTTGTGCCCGCCGCCTTCCACGGTAATTTTGCTGTTTACCTCGACTTGCAGGGCATCCTCGCCGTGCCGCGTCCGGTAAGCGCGACTGCGGAGGTTTTTGGGAAATTTGACCTTGCCATCGTAGGGAGCCCGCACCTGCCCGGCAATATCGGCCGTGAATACCCCGCCTGTGTGGAAGGTTCGCATCGTCAACTGGGTGCCGGGTTCGCCAATCGATTGAGCAGCAATAATCCCAACCGCTTCCCCGGTATCGACGAGCTGAGCGTGAGCCAAGCTCCAACCATAGCAAGCTTGGCAAACTGAACGAGCTGCTTCGCAGGTCAGCGGCGAACGAACCACCACCTCTTCCACGCCCGCCTTGGCGATCGCTTTAGCCAATGGGTCACTAATGTCTTGATTGCGTTCGGCAATCACTTCACCGGTTTCAGGATGGACAGCCGGTTCTGCTAGCACCCGCCCCAGCAGGCGATCGCTGAGCGGGATTAGCACCTTCTCACCATCGGTCATACTCCGCAACGAGAGGCCGCGCTGGGTGCCGCAGTCTAGCTCCCGAATGATCACATCCTGGGAAACATCCACCAAGCGACGGGTTAAGTAACCAGAGTCTGCCGTTCGCAGAGCCGTGTCCACCAGCCCTTTGCGGGCACCGTAGGAGGAAATAATATACTCCGTAACTGTCAGCCCCTCGCGGAAGTTGGTTTTAATCGGCAGGTCAATAATTTCCCCCTGCGGATTGGCCATCAGCCCCCGCATCCCCACTAGTTGCCGCACCTGGGAGATATTTCCCCGCGCTCCAGAGAACGCCATCATGTAGACGGAGTTTAAAACATCGGTGGCTTTAAAGTAGTCAACCACTTCGTCTTTGAGTTCTTCGTTAGTGCTATTCCAGGTGTCAATTACCTTTTGGAACCGCTCCACTTCCGTAATTTCACCCCGCGTATAGCGAGCTTCCGCCACCCGAATTTCTTCTTCGGCGGCCCGCAGCAGGTCTTGCTTCTTCGGCGGCACCAGCAGGTCATCGACGCTGATTGAAACACCGGCCTTAGTGGCATAGCGGAAGCCGAGGTCTTTCAATCGATCGGCCATGTCAGCCGTGCGGGCGGTGCCGCAGTTGCTAAATGACCAGGCAATCAGGTTTTTGAGCTGGCCTTTATTGACAATCCGATTCAGAAATACGGCCTGGAGACCATCAGATTTGTGGGACGTTTGATTTGCCATGATGTTAGACCTCTTACTTAGCTGGCCAGGGATTCTTGAATCGTCTTGTTGTAGATCATTCGACCCGGCGTGGTGCGAATATACTGGGAAATCAGCTTGCCTTCAGCATCCAGGCGCACCCGCCGAAACTCGTAGGTTTTGGTAACAACACCATCTACCGCCGTTTGAACGTCAGGCTCAGAGCGATCGTCATCCTCTACTTCACCGTCAAAGCGCACCCAAACATAGGCGTGCAGGTCAACCTGCTGCTGCTCGTAGGCCATAATTGCATCGTCCAGGCTGGAAAAGTAATGGCCTTCGCCCTTTTGCGGTTTCGGGTTTTCAGCCGTCAGATAGTAGCAGCCTAAGACCATATCTTGGCTGGGGGTAACGATCGGGCGACCGGTTGCTGGCGAAAGCACATTATTAGAAGCAAGCATCAGCAGGCGGGCCTCGGCCTGAGATTCAATCGAGAGCGGTACATGCACCGCCATCTGGTCGCCGTCAAAGTCAGCATTGAAGGCCGGGCAAACCAGCGGGTGGAGCTGAATCGCTCGCCCCTCGACTAGAATCGGCTCAAAGGCCTGAATCCCTAACCGGTGCAGGGTAGGGGCGCGGTTGAGCATGACCGGATGCCCTTCAATCACTTCTTCCAGCACATCCCAAATAATCGGGTCGTTGCGCTGAATTAAGCGTTTAGCTGCTTTGATGTTATTGACCAAGCCCTGCCGAATCAAGCGATGAATCACAAAGGGCTGGAACAGCTCGATCGCCATTTCCCGCGGCAATCCACACTGGTGCATCTTCAGCTTTGGCCCGACTACAATCACTGAGCGCCCAGAGTAGTCAACCCGTTTACCGAGCAGATTTTGCCGGAAGCGACCTTGTTTGCCCTCAATAATGTCAGATAGAGACTTCAGCGGTCGGTTGTTCGCCCCCACTACGGTGCGACCCCGCCGACCATTGTCAATGAGGGCATCTACCGCTTCCTGGAGCATCCGCTTTTCGTTCCGCACAATAATTTCGGGTGCGAGGATTTCTTGCAGACGGGCTAGTCGGTTATTGCGGTTGATCACGCGCCGGTACAGATCATTCAGGTCAGAGGTCGCAAACCGACCCCCATCCAACTGCACCATCGGGCGCAAGTCAGGCGGGATGACCGGAATCACGGTCAGTACCATCCAGTCGGGGCGAGATTGAGTCGCGACAAAGTTATCAATCACCCGCAGGCGCTTGATCAACTTGGCCCGCTTTTGCCCCTTCGAGCCGGTCATCTCTTCCCGCAGTCTTTCGGCTTCACCTTCTAAGTCCAAATCCTGCAACAGGCGCTGGACGGCTTCCGCCCCAATTCCGACTTCAATATCGCTGAGCTGAGAATCTTCGCTGTAGATCTGATCTTCAATTTCGATCCACTGGTCTTCAGTCAGAAGCTGCTTATAGGTCAGGCTTTCATGGTTGCCTGGGTTGAGTACAACATAGGCATTGAAGTAAACAATCTGCTCGACATCCCGCAGCGGCATATCCAGCAGGGTGGCCATGTGACTAGGAATTCCCTTTAGATACCAAACATGGGTGACGGGGGCCGCCAGCTTGATGTGCCCCATCCGATGCCGACGCACCCGTGACTCGGTGACTTCCACCCCACACCGCTCACAGACAATGCCGCGATGGCGAACTCGCTTATACTTACCGCAGTGGCATTCCCAGTCTTTGGCTGGACCAAAAATCCGTTCGCAAAATAAACCGTCCATCTCCGGCTTTAGCGTCCGGTAGTTGATGGTTTCTGGTTTAGTCACTTCCCCGACAACTTGCCCGTTGGGCAGACTGCGCTCTCCCCATTGGCGGATTCTCTCAGGAGAGGCCAGACCGATCTTGACATAGTCAAACCGTTGTTCTAGCTTCGGCATTGCTTCCAGCTTCCTTATGTTATTGCAGTGGTGCAGGTATGGTCATCTTGCTCAGGATGACCGTCAGGCTTTGAGATCAGGTACTAGCGCTGACGGTCAATGGTTGGCGTTGGCCGGTCAGAACTCGCCGTCGTCTCCGTCCGCCCTGGCAAAGGACTCGTAGGTCGGTCGGGAGGGGGTACGACGATTGCTGACATCCGCCATCAGGTCCACTTCCAAATCGCGGTTGTCGCCGCTATCGGTTTCTTCTACTTTATGAACGGCAATGTCTAGACAAAGGGATTGCAGCTCGCGCATCAGCACCTTGAAGGATTCTGGGGTGCCGGGACGCGGAATCGATTGGCCCTTGACAATTGCGTTTAAAGCTTCGTTTCGCCCTTGCATATCGTCAGATTTGACCGTTAGCAGTTCTTGGAGTGTGTAGGCAGCTCCGTAGGCCTCTAGGGCCCAAACTTCCATTTCGCCAAATCGCTGTCCGCCTTGCTGAGCTTTACCGCCGAGGGGCTGCTGCGTCACCAGCGAGTAAGGCCCAGTCGAACGGGCGTGAATCTTGTCGTCAACTAGGTGAACCAGCTTCAGCATGTAGGCTTGCCCGACCGTTACCGGGCGATCGAAGGCTTCGCCGGTTCGGCCATCAAATACCCGCAGCTTACCGGGTTCATCAGGGTTAAACAACCAGTCTTTACCGCTGTCATCCCTGGCTTGAGCCAGTTTGCCGTGGACTGTCGTCCGCGAGGATTCTGCCCCGTACATTTCATCGAAGGGGGTGACTTTAAATCGAACTCCTAAGTTAGAGCCTGCCCAACCCAGTAGGCATTCAAATACCTGGCCTACATTCATCCGGGAGGGGACACCCAGCGGATTCAGCACGACATCAACCGGAGTGCCGTCGGCTAGGTAAGGCATATCCTCTTGGGGCAAAATCCGCGAGATGATGCCTTTGTTGCCGTGCCGCCCTGCCATTTTGTCGCCAACTTGGATTTTGCGCTTCTGAGCCACGTAAATCCGCACCACCATGTTCGCCCCAGGGGGAAGCTCATCGCCCTGCTCCCGCGTAAATACTCGCACATCGACAACGCGGCCTTTTTCACCATTCGGAACTCGCAGGGAGTTGTCCCGGACATCTCTGGCTTTTTCACCGAAGATTGCCCGCAGGAGTTTCTCTTCCGGTGGCTGATCTGATTCGCCTTTTGGGGTGACTTTACCAACCAGAATGTCGCCGGATTCGACCCAAGCCCCGACCCGAATGATCCCGTTTTCGCTCAGTTGACGCAGCGAGTCTTCACCCACATTAGGAATTTCGCGGGTGATTTCTTCTGGGCCCAGCTTGGTTTGGCGGGCCTCAATTTCGTACTTTTCAACGTGGATCGAGGTGTAGATATCATCATAGACCAGCCGTTCGCTGATTAAGATTGCGTCTTCGTAGTTGTAGCCTTCCCAGGGCATATAGGCAACGAGGATGTTTTGTCCCAGAGCCAATTCGCCGCCTTCTGTGGCAGAACCATCGGCAATCACTTGTCCTTCGATGACGCGATCGCCCAAAAAGACGATCGGGCGCTGGCTTAAACAGGTGTCTTGGTTAGAGCGCTGATACTTCTGCAAGCTGTAGCTCTCTTCCTTACCCTCGTCACTGCGGACTCGAATTCGATCAGCCGAAACGTAGATCACTTCACCATCCAGCCGACTGACCACGACCATGCCAGAGTCACGGGCCGCTTGCGCTTCTAGCCCGGTTCCAACTAAAGGACGCCGGGGGCTGAGCAAAGGCACAGCCTGCCGCTGCATGTTAGAACCCATCAGGGCCCGGTTTGCATCATCGTGCTCTAAGAACGGAATCAGCGATGTGGCAACCGAGATAATTTGTACCGGCGAAACCGCGACAAAATCAACCTGGTCTGGGGTGGTAGTAGTGAAATCCTGCCGATAGCGCACCGGCACAACTTCGCCCAAAATGTAGCCATCTTGGTCGGTTGGAATATCACCAGGCGCAACTCGCTTGTCGTCCTCTTCGTCAGCAGTCATGTAGATCGGGGCTTGCTCTTTCAGCACCCGCCCCTCTTGGACTGGGTAGCAGGGCGTTTCAATAAATCCGTAATCGTTCACACGGGCGTGGGTGGCTAGAGAGCCAATCAAGCCAGCATTCGGGCCTTCCGGCGTTTCAATCGGGCAAATCCGACCGTGGTGGCTGGGGTGAATATCGCGTACCGCAAAGCCAGCTCGCTCTCTGGTTAGCCCACCGGGGCCAAGGGCACTTAAACGCCGCTTGTGGGTTAGCTCTGCCAGCGGATTCGTTTGATCCATAAACTGCGAAAGCTGACTGGAGCCAAAGAACTCTTTGATTGCTGCCACTAGCGGCTTTGGATTCACCAGCGAAGCCGGCGTCAGGGCATCAGCATCCGAAACCGTCATCCGCTCTCTAATAATTCGCTCTAGGCGATTTAAACCAACGCGGACTTGGTTTTGCAGCAGCTCACCCACCGATCGCACCCGGCGGTTGCCGAGGTGATCAATGTCATCAATGCTGCCCAGATCAAACTCGAGGTTAATCAGGTAGTCGATCGCCGCCAAAATATCTTCCGAGGTCAGCACCCGCATTGTGTCGGGAATGCCTAGCCGCAGCTTTTTGTTCAGCTTGTAGCGCCCAACTCGACCCAAATCGTAGCGTTTGGGGTCAAAGAAGCGAGAATCGAGCAACTGCTGTCCACCGGAAACCGTCGGCGGCTCACCAGGGCGCAGCTTGCGATACAGCTCTAGCAGGGCTTCTTCTTCACCGAATTGCCCTTCTTTGTCGATTGTTTTTTGGTAGTACTCCGGGTGACGCAGCCGATCGAAAATTTCGGCGTCACTCAGCCCTAATGCCTTCAGCAGGACTTGAGCCGAGAGCTTGCGGGTTTTGTCAATCCGCACCCAAACCAAATCGTTCTTATCCGTTTCAAACTTGAGCCAAGCGCCCCGATTCGGGATCAGGCTAGCGTTGTAGGTACGGCGACCGTTTTTATCGGTTTCCGACTTGTAGTAGACGCCAGGGCTGCGAACAATTTGATTTACAATTACTCGTTCAGCACCATTGATAATGAAGGTGCCGCGATCGGTCATCAACGGCAAGTCACCAATAAAAACTTCCTGCTCCTTAATTTCGCCTGTATCTTTGTTGATCAGACGCGTCGGGACATACATCTGAACGGCGTAAGTCGCATCTCGCCGCTTCGCTTCATCAACGCCATATTTGGGTCGCTTTAACTTATAGTCTTTGGCGAGAAAATGAAGCTCAATTTTGCCGGTGTAGTCAGTAATCGGTGAAAAGCTATCTAGCTCTTCAATCAGTCCTTCTTCAAGAAACCAACGGAAACTTGCCCGCTGAATCTCAACCAAGTCAGGGAGATTAAAGGCGGGAGCGGTTTGGATTTGATTAGACATGCGTCTCCTCTAGAGGTCACGCTTGGAGCGGTTCTATATCTTAACGGACAAAATAAGCTTATGTCAACAGAAAAAGTCGTCTGTCTACGGCGGTTTCAACAGAACGGGGAGTGGTTGATGAATCTAGATTATTATGGCTTAACTTCAGCATTTCAGGAAGTAGGCAGGCTAAAAAGTTGACACGCATTGGCTGTGGTTTCACGGGCGAGAGAGTCTAAAGAAGTCTGCCGCAGTTGAGCCACCTTGGCTGCGACATAGCGAACGTAGGCTGGCTCATTGCGTTTCTCGCCTCGTTTGGGAACAGGCGCTAGAAACGGGCAGTCGGTTTCAATCAGCAGGCGATCGCTGGGCATCATTGCTGCCGAAGCATGAATCTGGCTGGCATTTTTAAAGGTGACAATTCCGCTAAAGCTAACGTAAAACCCCAGATCCAGAAACCACTCAGTTTCTGCTGGACTCCCTGCCCAGCAGTGCATCACGCCCCTGACCGGGCCGTGGGTTTGCCAAAACCGATGCAGCAACTCAGACATTGCCACCGCTGCATCACGGCAGTGGATAATCACCGGCAGGTTTAACCGCTGGGCGATTTGCAGGTGGGCCCAGAAAGCCTGCTCTTGCTGGACTTGATTGTCAGCCTTGAAAAAATCTAAGCCAGTTTCACCGATCGCCACCACTTTTGGGTCAGACTGGGCTAGACGATCAATTTCTGCTTCTGCCCCCGGTTGCCACTGGGTCGCATCTAGAGGATGCAAACCAACCGCAAAGTAAAGCTCCGGAAATCGCTGAGCGAGGGCTTGAATGGCGGGAAACTCGCTCGGCTCCACGCAGGAATGAACGAGCCGAAATACGCCTGCCTCTCGCCAGCGCTGGGCGATCGCCTCTAGGTCTGGCTCAAACACGGCAAAATTCAGATGCACGTGGCTATCAACCAGTTGCATGGAAGCTTAAGCAGTCACAGATTTACTCAAGACCCGGGCGAGGCGGGCTTTTTTTCGCGCCCCCGTATTGGCATGCAAAACACCGCGCTTGACCGCTTTGTCAATTTTGCTGTAGGCCTCAGACAGTTTGGTTTGGATATCAGTCAGTAACTCCGGGGTCGGAGCAGCCGCGTAGGCCGTCACCGACTGAAGATACTTTTTGCTTAAGGTTTTAACGGCTGACTTATAGGCTTTGTTGCTTAAACGATTGCGCTCAGCAATCTCTACTCGTTTAATTGCAGACTTAATATTGGCCACAGTGAATCCTAAGGACGGCGTTGATGGAGGACAGTATTCTAGGATAACCGATCATTCCAACGTCTATCTAGATGATTCTGGGCATAATCAGGTTTGAGCCTGATTTATTTGCTTCAGACCCCTGATCTTCTGGCTGACAATTCGCTCGCTTTGAAGTCTGAGGCTAAGCTACAGGCATAGCTTCTGCTGTCTTTCAAGGACTGCGGCTTGAGACTGGATTTGAAGAAAATTCTTTTTGAGCAACTTTTTGGTTTGAACTCCCGTTTAGTTTCGCAAATCCAATCAGATTGTTCTATAACCGTGGCTTATAGTATCAACAAATGAACCTTTTTTCTGGCGTCCCTAGCCTAAAATCCAGGTTAAGCTATTGGCATGGATCCTAAAACCAGTTTACAGCTTGGTTTTCTCCGACTTTCTCTTCTCTAGTCGCCGTTTAGCAGATTACCCCTCAATCTTCTAGTTGACCCATGCTGCGAATTATTACTCAGCAGGCTGAAGCACACATTGAACTCCGCCGGATCTGCGATCGCACTCACGATGATCAAGTGATGCACAAGGAAGCGACGGTGCGGGAGGTTTTGCAAGCTGTCCAGCGTCAGGGCGATCGGGCCTTGCTGCACTACACGGCCGAGTTTGATCAGGTGCAGTTGAGTGCTGAAGACCTCCGGGTGAGTGGAGCGGAGTTGGATGCGGCTTATCAACAGGTTTCCAAAGATCTTTTAAATGCAATTCAGCTCGCCCATCAGCAGATTGAGGCTTTTCATCGGCAGCGGGTGCCAAAAAGCTGGGTTCAGTTTGCCGCTGATGATGTTGTCTTGGGTAAGCGTTACACCCCGGTTGATCGAGCTGGTCTGTATATTCCCGGCGGACGGGCAGCTTACCCAAGCACGGTGCTGATGAATGCGATTCCAGCCTTAGTTGCTCAGGTGCCGAAGGTTGTGATTGTGACGCCACCAGGGGAGGGCAAGCAAATCAATCCAGCCGTTCTGGTGGCTGCTCAAGAGGCAGGCGTATCAGAAATTTATCGGGTCGGCGGGGCGCAGGCGATCGCTGCTCTTGCCTATGGTACAGAAACAATTCCAAAGGTTGATGTGATTACTGGGCCTGGCAACATCTACGTTACCTTGGCTAAGAAGCTAGTGTTCGGCACGGTTGGGATTGATTCCTTGGCTGGCCCCTCAGAAGTGCTGGTGATTGCTGACGAGACAGCGAACCCAGTTTTTGTGGCTGCCGATCTGCTGGCTCAAGCCGAACACGACCCAATGGCGGCGGCAATTTTGATTACCACTAGCACCAGTTTGGCTCACAAGGTTGTGGCTGAAGTTAAGTTACAGCTTCATGACCATCCCCGGCGGCTGTTGACTGAAAAGGCGATCGCTCATTACGGGCTAGTGATTATTGTTGATTCGCTGGCAGAGGCGGCTAGTCTTTCGAATGAATTTGCGCCTGAACATTTAGAGCTGGAGGTGGCTGATCCCTGGGGCTTATTAGAGCAAATTCGTCATGCCGGGGCAATTTTCTTGGGCACTTCTACACCCGAAGCGGTTGGAGACTATTTGGCTGGGCCCAACCACACTTTGCCCACCTCTGGCTCTGCTCGCTACGCCTCGGCTTTAGGCGTCGAAACTTTTCTCAAGCACTCTAGTCTGATTCAGTATTCCCCGACTGCGTTGAGCAAGATGGCGAGCGCGATCGAAATTCTGGCAGATGCCGAAGGTTTACCTTCGCATCGAGATTCAGTTCGGCTGCGGACTCAGAAACCTCCCTTGGACTGAATTAATTTAGTTCAAGGGAGGTTTCTTGACTAGGCCAAACCGTCTGCTGTTACAAACTTCGCTGGCGACAAGCTATGAGCCAGGTTGTTGCATAAAGCCTTGCAGCAGTTGACCAAGATCAGTCCCTTCTCTGAGTGCTTTTTTGATGTTGATTTCCAGGACTGGACTTGGATAAGCCTCTAAAAAGCTCAATACCCCCAAACCGTCTTTAGAAGCAGCAGCCATCACTAAGCCCCCCCGCAAAGCAGGTAAGGATGCATCATCGCGTCGGTTAGTAATGCCAGCTACTTTCTTCAGCAGTTGTTCCCCGATTGGGGAACGAACCAACTTGTCTACAGCCACCACATCTAGAGGAACTTTAAACTTCAAACCCTCCAGCAGACTTTCTCGCTCTTTGCGACTCACCAAACTCAGTAAGCTAGCAAGTTCGCGTGTAGTTTCACCTGTTTCAGCATACGTCCGGAGGTCAGCAACTGGGACTGAGCGCTGAAAAGGACCGTAACGGAGAGAAAGTCTTTCTGCTGCCGCACTAGGATTAGCCCCCAGACTAGCTCCCAAGGAAATAAGTAGGACAGAGCTAGAAACGCCTAGCAGAAGATGACGAACACGATTGAACATAAAACCTCTCAAATCTATAACGCAAGGAAACCATTGACATCACACTTTGACGTGGACAAAGGTTAAATGGGAACAGCCTTTTTATATTAGCGACTCAAGGTTATCAGACATTGAGTCGCTATTGTAGCAAGCCTTTATACTATCCAGAGATTGGTTTGCAGAAAAACTTGCAGCAGATCAGCGCAAAGTCATTTTGCTCTAAGATGAATCGGTTTTCAGATGCGTTTGTCCTAAATTGCCCTGTCGCCTGCTCATCCGACTCTGGCATATTTAGCGGCCGTAGATAAATAAGGGAATATGGCAAACCTGATATCTTCTGGGTTGATCAGACTGATAAAACACCCATCGCTGCCAACCAGCCAATCAATCAGGTTTCAACTCCTTTGCAGCTACTTTAGAAGAGTAGATCAACCCGATCAGACCGAAAGAGCAAACCATGACTCTTGCCTACGATCACGCTTCAAATCGATTTATTTTTTATCCAGCCCAAGCTTGTTCAACCGCGCAGGGGCGATCGCCAACCCCTAAAGCTCGCAATCCATTTGTTTTTAGAAGCCCAGCCATTCCAAACCCTCAACTCGTCGCTCCTGCTAAAGCAAGTAAGGGCGTAAGCGCAATTTTCTTGAAACCATTTAATTTGATCCTGTTGGCCGGATGGTTCGGGATAGCCGTTTATTACTTTTATTATCCAGTCCGGTTGAGTCTGGCTGGCGTCATATTCTACCTTGGGTTAGACCTGATTGGGCTGGTAATTTTTAATCTAATTGCCTACCGATATGCGTCTGAGCAAAAAGACATCCTTCGCGCAGATTTAAGGCAGCGAGGAATTTTTTGGCGAGAAGTGCGTCGAAAAATAGCGAAATATATTTCAGTGCCCAGCCTCTGCTTTGGGAGCGATCGGCAATTTGACTATGCTCAGATCAACTTGGCTGCTGACCTGAAAGGGTTGCGCGATCGCAAACGCAAAAATACGATCAATATTTTTGCCACTGACTCAAAAGCTTCCGGCAGCCGCTTATCTTTTTTAGTTGAAATCCCAGCCGAAGATGGTTTGTGCTTAGTTCCACCCGCACTGATTGGGATTAATGCCCTCACCTCGCTGGGCTTTGGCTTTATCTTCGCTTTTCTGCACTTTCACAAGTATTCTGCCGTTAACTGTCTCCGGCTGATGCTTCAGGAGGTGTTAATTATTTTGGTGATCTTGCCCCAATATGGCTTACTGACTTGCATTGTTGGTCATCTGTTCTTCGATTTGCTTTTACCGACAGATACAATCTTCAAGATGCGCCAAAGTGTTAAATTGCGATCGAATTCAAGCAGAAGGACTAGAAATCCCTAGGGGCTGTTACAGTCAACGTCGTCAATGCTGGCTGACCCGCCAATTATCGTTGAGTGAAGTGATGCCGAAACTGCTCTGTTTAAGTAATGGCCATGGCGAAGATCAAATCGCTGTCAGCATTCTGCAAGCTTTACAACCTGACGTGCAGCCCACGCAGCTAGCGGCGCTCCCTTTAGTCGGTGAGGGCTTAGCTTATCAACGAATCAACATTTCGCTGTTATCCCCTGGCCAGCGGATGCCCTCTGGCGGATTTATTTACATGGATGGCAAAGAACTGGCCAAAGATATTCAGCACGGGCTACTGCAACTGCTGCACCAGCAATGGCGAGCGGTTAAACGCTGGGGGCAAGAAGGGGGAAACATTTTGGCGGTTGGAGACATTGTGCCCTTGCTGCTGGCTTGGCAAAGTGGTAGCGACTACGCCTTTGTTGGCACCTTTAAATCGGAGTATTATTTGCGGGATCAAACAGGCCCGCTGCCTCAGCCCGGACTCAAAAAATATTGGCAAGGCTGGGCAGGCTCTGACTATTTGCCTTGGGAGCGCTGGTTAATGGCTCGCCCTCACTGTCGGGGTGTCTTTCCCCGCGATCGCCTGACCGCAGAAACCCTCCAGAAATTGCAGATTCCCGCCTACGATTTTGGCAACCCAATGATGGACGGGTTAACCCCCAGAATCCCGATTGTTTGGCCAGATCTACACCCACTGACGCTTTTGCTATTGCCGGGTTCTCGTCCACCCGAAGCCTATGCCAATTGGCGGCAAATTGTGCAGGCGATCGCCAGTTTACTGACTGGTGAGCCAACGCTGTTTTTGGCAGCGATCGCGCCTGGTTTAGACCTGACGCTCCTAGTCCAAACCTTATCTGCTCAGGGCTGGCAACAGGTGGATCAGCAGCATCAGCCCCTTCCTTGGCCTGAACTGGGTGGCGTTTGTTTTAGGCAGGCCCAAGCTCAACTCTGTCTGACTCAAACTGCCTTTCAGGAGTGTCTGCATTTGGCTGATCTGGCGATCGCCATGGCAGGCACGGCGACTGAGCAATTTGTCGGTTTGGGCAAGCCAGCAATTTCGATGCCGGGGGCTGGCCCACAATTTACGCCTGTTTTTGCTGAACGCCAGGCTCAATTGCTTGGCCCTTCGATCACGCTTCTGGAGCAGCCAACTCAGCTACCAGCGGCGATCGCCAGCCTGCAAGACGCTGACCGACTAAACTTAATTCGAGCCAATGGGAGACGCCGTATGGGCCCAGCCGGGGCCGCCCAGCGGATTGCTGACCTGCTGCTCAGTCAGGGCTTTTGCTCAAGTGATCCTGACTAGATGTTGAACAGACTTCGAGAGAATTTAACGCTACTAAAAACTCATCCATCAAGCAAATGACGATGGCTTGGCTCATGATCCTAGCAAGCAATCGGTAGCGTCGGATATTGGGCAAGTCTGCCAGAAGCTATATCCTGTAATCTGACTGAGATTGAATGTTGAGACATTGCAGGAGCAGAAATTAAATCATGACGACTGTGAAAGTTGCCATTAATGGCTTTGGACGGATTGGCCGGCTGGTATTTCGGGCTGGGATTGATCATCCTCAGATTCAGTTTGTTGGTATTAATGATTTGGTGCCGCCAGATAATATTGCCTACTTGCTCAAGTACGACTCCACCCACGGCAAGTTTTCAGGCACAGTTGAAGCTAAGGAAGATGGCATTGTCGTCAACGATCGCTTTACTCCCTGTATTTCGGTCAGAAACCCGGCTGAACTGCCCTGGCAAGACTATGGCGTCGATTATGTGGTTGAATCGACCGGGCTATTTACTGACTATGCGGGGGCGGCCAAGCACCTGCAAGCGGGGGCCAAGCGAGTGGTGATCAGCGCTCCGACCAAAGACCCGGAGCGCGTCCGCACTCTCTTAATGGGGGTCAACGATCGCCAGTTTGACCCTGCCAAGGATTTAGTAGTATCAAATGCCAGTTGTACGACCAATTGCCTGGCTCCGATCGCCAAAGTAATCAACGATAATTTTGGTTTGGTCGAAGGGTTAATGACCACCGTCCACGCGATGACGGCCACCCAACCAACCGTCGATGGGCCGAGTAAAAAAGACTGGCGCGGCGGTCGTGGGGCAGCCCAAAATATTATTCCTTCCTCGACTGGCGCGGCCAAAGCGGTGGCGCTGGTGTTGCCGGAACTGAAGGGCAAGCTGACCGGCATGGCCCTGCGGGTGCCGACCCCCGATGTCTCAGTGGTGGATTTGACGTTTAAAACTGCCAAGGCGACGAGCTACAAAGAAATTTGTGCCGCCATGAAGCAGGCCGCCGAGGGCGAAATGGCGGGGGTTTTAGGCTATACCGAAGAAGCAGTCGTTTCGACCGACTTTCAGGGCGACCCGCGATCGAGCATTTTTGACGCCGATGCCGGGATTGAACTCAACCCCAATTTCTTTAAAGTGGTTGCCTGGTACGACAATGAGTGGGGCTACTCTAATCGGGTGATTGACCTCATGTTGGCAATGGCAGCTCAAGAAACAGCACAAAAATAGGACGGCAGGATGACGATTCAAACTCTTTCTACTCAGCCTTTCGCTGACCAAAAGCCCGGCACTTCTGGGCTGCGGAAGTCCGTCAAAGTATTTCAGCAGCCCCACTACCTGGCTAATTTTATTCAAGCCACCTTTGATATCCTAGAAGGCTGTGGGGGGGCAACCCTGGTCGTGGGAGGCGATGGTCGCTATTACAATCGCCCGGCGATTCAAATTATCCTCAAAATGGCGGCGGCGAATGGATTTGCTTGCGTCAAGGTTGGACAAGCTGGCATCCTGTCTACCCCTGCTACCTCCTGCATCATTCGCAAATATAAGGCGCTGGGCGGATTAATTTTGTCTGCTAGCCACAATCCGGGTGGGCCGAACGCTGACTTCGGGGTTAAGTACAACATCAGCAACGGTGGGCCAGCTCCCGAAAAGATTACAGAAGCAATTTATGCTCGGACAAAAACGATTGACCAGTACAAAATTCTAGAAGCAGCAGATGTAGACCTAGACAGCTTGGGCCCAACTGACTTGGGCGGCATGGTGGTGGAAGTGATCGACTCCGTGCAAGACTATGCTGATTTACTAGAGTCGCTGTTTGACTTTGATCGGATTCGTCAACTGCTCTCCAGCAGCAAGTTTCGGATTGCGATCGATGCCATGCATGCCGTGACTGGCCCCTACGCCAAGGCAATTTTTGAGCAGCGATTGGGAGCTGCTCCTGGCACAGTGATCAATGGCATCCCGCTGGAAGACTTTGGTGGTGGACACCCCGACCCGAATTTAGTTTATGCCCATGACCTAGTTGAGCTGCTCTACGGTGAGAACGCGCCTGATTTTGGGGCGGCTTCCGATGGCGATGGCGATCGCAATATGATCCTGGGACGCCAGTTTTTTGTCACCCCCAGCGATAGTCTGGCGGTGCTGGCCGCCAATGCCAAACTGGTGCCTGGCTACCGAGCCGGCTTGGCCGGAGTGGCTCGCTCAATGCCGACCAGTCAAGCCGTTGACCGAGTGGCGGCCCAGTTGGGGATTGACTGCTATGAAACCCCGACCGGCTGGAAGTTTTTTGGTAATTTGCTGGATGCTGGCAAAGCCACCCTCTGCGGTGAAGAAAGCTTTGGCACCGGCTCTAACCATGTCCGGGAAAAAGATGGGCTGTGGGCGGTGCTGTTCTGGCTGAATATCCTGGCCGTGCGGCAGCAATCGGTGGCCGAAATTGTTCAGGAACACTGGCAAACCTACGGGCGCAACTACTATGCCCGCCATGACTACGAGGGCGTTGAGAGCGATCGCGCCCAAGCGCTGATCTCAAAACTAGAGTCGCAGTTGCCAAGCCTGCCAGGGCAACAGTTTGGTCATTACCAAGTGGATTACAGCGACAACTTCAGCTACAGCGACCCGATCGACGGCAGCCTGAGCCAGCAGCAAGGAATTCGGATTGGCTTTACCGACGGCTCCCGAATCGTCTTTCGGCTGTCGGGAACTGGCACCCACGGCGCTACCCTGCGGGTTTACTTAGAAAGCTATCAGCCTGATCCCAGCAAGCATGATTTAAATCCGCAGCAAGCCCTAGCCGATTTAATTGGCGTGGCCGAGGCGATCGCCCAAATTCGTCACTATACCGGCATGGAGCAACCGACTGTGATTACGTAAAAATACGGCTAAAGCGTAAACGTAAAATTATCAACTAGCATCCCAGGCACCAGCGAGCCGCCGAGAGAGCGGGCTTCGTAGGTGCCAACTTCGGCAATAAACTCCTGGGTTTCAGTCAGGGCAACCAAATTATCGCCCCAGAAAGAGTAAAGGCTCTCGTCCCAGCGCAAGTCTTTAATCGGAGCAACAATTTCACCCCGCTCAACCCAAAAGCAGGCGTAGCGGGTCATGCCGGTAATTCGCCCGCCGCTGCGATCGCTCCAGTTCAGGTAGTGCAAATTTGAGAGGTACAAACCCGTATCCAGTTCAGCCAAAATATCAGCGGTTTGGAGGCGACCAGGGCTAATTTCTGGCGATCGCAGCCCCTCGCCGCCGCTGGCGGCATTGCTATCGATGTCATACTCTTTGGCAGTGCGGCTGCTAATCAGCGAGTTCACCAGTTGCCCTTCGGCAATGATGGGTAATTCCTGGGCAGAAATTTCGCCCAGTTCATTAAACCGAGGCACGCTGCCACTACTAAAATTTTCGCGCAAATTAAATTGGGGCGATAACGCTTTCCCTTCCCGCAGTTTGGCCAGAGCGCTGCCGCCTTGACGCAGCGAGGCTTCACTGACGGCTCCCCAGGACAGCATGGTAACAAGCTCGCCCGTTGCCGCTGGTGCCAAGTAGGTGCGATAGCGCCCCGGTTTTACCGCATGCACAGGGGCATCCAAAATTTGCAGTTGGGCTTTTGACTGGGCAATCTGAGCTTGGTAGAGATCGGGCTGCCACTGCCGACCGGCCAGCGTCGCTTTAACGGCTTTTTCGGAGGGAGCAATTAACGAGTAATCCAAAAAGAAGGATTCCGTGGCAAACCAGTGCCGCTGCCCGGCCGAGTTGCTGTTGGCCCGCACCATGGTTCCGCCCGCGTATAGGCCGGTAAAGTCTAACCCTTGCACAGCCGGCAAAATCGCTGCTACGGCGGTTGCGGGCAGCAGTAAGTCTCCGGTGTAAACCTCGCGGCTGGAGCCTTTATTTTCCGGCAGCACAATGTAGGGGTCTGCTGGCAGTTGCACTACTTCTTGGCGCAAAACGGCCAGACTTTCTAGACCAGCCGCACTATCGACTGCTAAGTCGCCTGTAAAGGGAAAAGCGGCATAAGTTGTTCGCTGGTTAAAGATTAAGCGCAGAGTCAGGGTGGCATCTGTGACCGTGCCCGCTTGGCGGACTTTGGCTGCATTGAAGCGAATAAAGTGGCTTTGCTCACCCGCCAGTTCTAAGCTGAGGTGCTCTGCTGGCTGAAGATGATCAATCAGCAAATCTGAAAGATGCTGAAAATTGGCTTCTAGAGCTTCGAGGGGGTTCAAGTTCACAGCGGCAATGTCTAGAGAGGGTAGGCAATTCTCTTATAGGGTACTGAAAAGTCGCGATCGCCGTCAGGGCAAACCAGATTCAAGCCCGATCGTCGCTACTGGTTGCAGGCATTTTGATCAAATTTGAAAGGTCGAGGTTTGAGAATGTCATAGATTGAGTGCCCCAGCAGACTTTTAGGCAAGCTCAGATCAGCGTTAACATGAATACCTCAAGCCTTGGTTAAATCGAGTCATGAATTTAATCTTGCTGCAATCGACCGATTTGATTTTAGCCGTAGGGTTAGTGGCAATCGCCATTAGCCTAGCTGCTTGGCAAGGGTTGGGCTTGGTCGCGCCAATCTTGTTGGCAAGTGGACGAGCTTTATTGCAACTGCTAATTTTGGGCTATGCCTTGGCTCTAGTGTTTACCTGGAAAAATCCTTGGGTGGTGCTAGGGGCAGTGGTTCTAATGGTGACAATCGCCGCGATCTCTGCCCGGAACCGAATTAGCAAAACCCTGCCTAGCTTGATGCCAATTGTTTGGATGGCCCTATTTATCAGCACTGCTGCCACCGTTGGCTACGTCAACTTGTTAGTGATTCGCCCTCAGCTTTGGTACGACCCTCAGTATGTGGTTCCATTAGTGGGCTTAGGGTTAGGAAGCGCAATGAATGGGGCAGTGCTAGCCGGAGAGCGGTTTGTTCGCACCCTCCGCTCAAGCCGGAACGACATTGAAACCCATCTCTGCTTAGGGGCAACCCCCAAGCAAGCGATCGCCGCCTACCGAGTCGATGCCGTTAAATCGGGAGTGGTGCCGACGATAAATTCCATGATGGTGATTGGGATTGTACAATTGCCAACTTGGATGGGTGGACAATTATTGAGCGGGGTGCAGCCCCTGGAAGCTGCGTCTTACCAAATTTTGCTGATGTTTATGCTCACCGTGGCGACCCTGCTGGCAACGCTGCTGGTGATTGAAGGCTTGGCGCGTCAATTTTTTACCTCAGCCGCCCAGCTCAAAGAGCTATAGCGCTGAGAGTCATACATCGTTGTGTCTGACCTAAAATCTTGCCTGAAATTACCATCTGGAAAAATCGGTCGAGAGTGTTCCCTCAGGTTAGACAATAGAAAGGTGAACTTACCCGATTTCGACTCAGCCACCCATGCGTTTACTCAAACACTGGTCATCGCTCTTGACTCGCTGCTCCCTTGCCAGCGCAAAAAATCGGCTCCTGCCAACGGTTGCTGCGTTAGTCTTAGCGGTTTCGTTGTCGATTAGTCTTTGTGCTGCCGGGTATCCAGGCGTAGGACTCATTGCCAGTTTGCCTCAAGGCAATGCAGTGACTGATCCGAAAGCGCTTTTGCGACAGTCGCTGCCGATTGATAACCCAGCGGTACGGCAAGTTCAAGCCTCGCTGGAGAACATTAGCAGTCAACTGCGAGGCAAACGCTGGTCGGCGATTAATGGCGATCTTAATAAGGCGATCGCGATTGTCCGCGATCGCCCGGCTGATCTGCTGGCCAGTGTGCCGAGCGATCGGCAACCCCAAGCGAATGAGCTGATTGCTCAAATTGATACGGGACTGGTTGCTCTGCAAGCGATCGCGGAAGCTAAAGATCGAGATTTGATCCTGGCCGAAAAATCCAAGGTTTTAGATACCGTTGGCGATTTAGAAGCCCTAATGGTACAAAAATATCCGCTGGAGGTGCCAGCCGAGTACAGCAATTTGCCCCAACTGAAAGGACGGGCAATGATTGTAATGGAAACCACGAAAGGGGCAGTCACCCTTGTGGCTGATGGCTACAGTGCCCCGGTCACGGCCGGTAACTTTGTGGATTTGGTGCAGCGCAAGTTTTATGACGGCTTAGAATTCACCCGGGCTGAGCAGTCTTACGTGTTACAGGCTGGAGATCCACCTGGTAAAGAAGAAGGCTTCGTTGACCCCAAAACCAAACAGTATCGAGGCATTCCGCTGGAAATTTTGGTTAAGGGCGATAAGAAACCGCTCTATGGCATCACTTTAGAAGATGCGGGGCGCTATCTTGAGCAGCCTGTGCTGCCGTTTTCTGCCTATGGCACGGTTGCTCTAGCTCGCCCCAACGACGACCCAAATGGTGGTTCGTCACAGTTTTTCTTTCTGCTGTTTGAACCGGAATTGACTCCGGCTGGCCTAAATTTACTCGACGGTCGCTATGCCGTGTTTGGCTATGTCGTAGACGGCGGATCGGTGCTGGGTGAAATCCGCGCAGGCGATAAGATTCTCTCTGCCAAGGTTATAGATGGAGCCAATAATTTAGTTGCTGCTCAATAAGTTTTCTCTTGAATACGCAGATTCCGGCGGCGTTTGAGGCGCAGTTAGAGGAAGAGGCAGCGTTGAATCGGGCGATCGCCGAGAACTTGGTGAGGATCAAGCTATGACGTTGAGTAATCCCTCCGATCGATCGGCGTTTGGTGAGGATGAGACGCTGTATCGAAGTATCAAGGCGTTGATTGAGCGATCGCGGACGCAGGTTGTGGCGCAGATCAATCAGACTTTGGTACTGACTTACTGGCAGAATGACTACTTACATGTTGATATGGCGATCGCAACTCTCTGGCGATCGCAACTTTAATTGGGGAGATAAGAGTATTGATGGACTTTGATCGTCTGATAACCCTAATTGATGAATTTGACCTATCGAGGTATCAAGCCGATCTCTTGGCAGCGGTGCGCCCCGCTATTTTCCTCAGTCTTAGCCCAGGCGAGTCGAGCCGATCTGGGCAGAGCCGGATCGGCGGCATTCCTGATTTACCCGCTTCGCTGGCTTGGCCAAAAGACCTGCGGTGGGGACAATATCTTTGCTTTCTGCTCCAAATCAATCTTGCTCAGTTGCCCACGGGGCCTGAAAATCCTTTGCCGTCGCAAGGGATGCTTTATTTGTTTGCCCATGGAGATCCAAATTATCCTCAACAACTTCTGTTTTACGCTGGGCCTGAACCTCTCCAGTCGGTCTATTTGCCAGCAGAGGCTGAATTGATTACCGACTGGTATGACAATTTAATCCCGCATCGGCTTGAATTTCAGCTTATGCCCGATATTCCACGCTGGGCCACGACTGATTTTTATGCCCTCTGCGATCGCCTCGACATAGACGAAGTTGATTTAGAGGATTTAGGGCGATCGCTCTCTTCTGGCAGCATTGGTCAACTCTTCGGTCATGTGGCTGGGATTGGACATGACCCCCGAGAGGATGCTTATGTGGTCAAGCAAGTTAATCCTGAGTGGCTTTACAACTATGAGCAACGCCGGACGCTAGACATGACTGCTGCCCAGCAGTGGCAGAACTTGCTGCAAGTCAATTCCAACCGCGCTGTTGACTTGACCTTTGGTGATGCGGGCTATCTCCAAATTCTGATTCACAGTCATGACTTGCAGCAGCAGAATTTTTCCCAGGTTTATGTCAACCTTGAATCAAGCTGAAACTTGAGGGCAAATGGTTTGCTCTACAAGCGATCAAGCCCTATCAAACCGTCAGCATCCATCCTGATCTGTCAGCTAGACTGAAAATTAAGCTCAACGGTCAACCCTATGGTCGCCAATTCTCTCCGCTGGACAACTAGAGATCTTGATGCCATGCCCGACGATGGCGGCTGGAAGCGCTATGAAATTATTGATGGAGAACTGTTCGTGACCCGCGCCCCCCACATCCGCCATCAGGGTGCAGGTGGCAACCTGCATGTCGCCCTAGAAATTTGGTCTAGACAGAGCCAACTTGGTAAGCCGTTTCAGACACCAGGGATTATTTTCACCCCAACGGATGCAGTGATTCCGGATTTGGTTTGGATCAGTCAAGAACGCCTAGCGAATGGGACTGATCAGGCAGGGCATTTAACCATTGCGCCTGAGCTCATGGTCGAAGTCCTTTCCCCTGGCGATCTGAACGAACAGCGAGATAAGGAAGTTAAACTCAAGCTTTACTCCTTGCATGGCGTTCAGGAATATTGGATTGTGAATTGGCAACTGAAGACGCTGGAAATTTATCGTCGGACTGAAGCCCAACTCCAGCTTGTGACGACTCTGCTGGCGGAAGATACGCTCACTTCACCCCTACTACCAGGATTCAGCACCCCGATCGCTCAGATTTTTGAGTAGCCATTACCGATGAAGCTTGGTTTGGGCTGGGGGCGATCGCAAACTTGGGTAAACTCGATTGAGCAAGTTCTAAAAAAATCCGGTTATCTGTATCCCTGTGCCCCCAAAACTCAGTATTGTTTTGGTAGAAACCAGGGTTTGTACAGATTTAACTACAATGTCTCAGCCAACCATTGAATCGATTCTGCACGAGCAACGGCTGTTTGCGCCAGCCGCTAGCTTTGCTCAGACAGCTCAAATTGGCAGCCCAGAAGCCTATCAGCAGCTTTGCGATCGCGCCCAGGCCAATCCACAGCAGTTTTGGGCCGACTTGGCTGAGCAAGAACTGGAGTGGTTTGCGCCCTGGCAGCAGGTGCTCGATTGGCAGCCCCCCTTTGCGAAATGGTTTGTTGGCGGCAAGCTAAATATTTCCTATAACTGCTTAGATCGCCACCTGACCACCTGGCGGCGCAACAAAGCCGCTCTGATTTGGGAGGGCGAACCGGGAGATTCGCGCACCCTCACCTACGCTCAACTGCACCGCGAGGTTTGCCAGTTTGCCAACGCCCTCAAGCATTTGGGCGTGCAAAAGGGCGATCGGGTGGCCATTTATATGCCAATGATTCCAGAAGCAGCGATCGCCATGCTGGCCTGCGCTCGGATTGGGGCAGCTCACACGGTTATTTTCGGCGGGTTTAGCGCTGAAGCGGTCAAAGATCGGCTGCTGGATGCCCAAGTCAAAGTCGTGGTAACAGCCGATGGGGGCTGGCGGAAAGATGCGATCGTCCCGCTCAAAGCCCAGGTTGATCAAGCCCTAGAGCAGGGCGGCGTGCCCAGTGTCGAAAATGTGCTCGTGGTGCAGCGAACCGGGCAACAGGTAGCGATGCAGCTTGGCGGGCGAGACCACTGGTGGCACGAACTACAGCGCCTAGTTTCAGCCGACTGTCCCGCCGAACCGATGGACAGCGAAGACATGCTGTTTATTCTTTATACCTCTGGCACAACTGGCAAGCCAAAGGGCGTTGTCCACACAACCGGTGGCTACAACCTCTACAGCCACATCACGACAAAATGGATTTTTGACCTCCAGGATACGGATATTTACTGGTGTACGGCTGATGTGGGCTGGATTACCGGACATAGCTACATTGTTTACGGGCCGCTGTCCAATGGCGCTACCACTCTAATGTACGAGGGCGCCCCCCGCCCGTCTAACCCTGGCTGCACCTGGGAGATTATTGAAAAATACGGGGTGAATATTTTTTATACGGCTCCGACCGCGATCCGTGCCTTTCTCAAAATGGGTGAAGACCTGCCTAAAGCCAGAGATTTATCGTCGCTGCGCCTGCTGGGCACGGTCGGGGAGCCGATCAACCCAGAAGCCTGGATGTGGTACCACCGGGTAATCGGCGGCGAACGCTGTCCGATTGTCGATACCTGGTGGCAAACCGAAACCGGCGGAATTATGATCACACCTCTGCCGGGAGTAACCACCACCAAGCCTGGCTCTGCTACTCGTCCTTTCCCCGGTATTTTTGCTGATGTGGTGGATTTAGACGGTAACTCAGTCCCTGACAACGACGGCGGCTATTTGGTAGTCAAACATCCTTGGCCGGGCATGATGCGGACGGTCTACGGCGACCCAGAACGGTTCCGCAAAAGCTATTGGGAGCACATTCCGCCTCAAGACGGGCAATACGTCTACTTTGCTGGCGATGGGGCCAGGCGCGACGAAGATGGCTACTTTTGGATCATGGGTCGGGTGGACGATGTGATCAATGTGGCGGGACACCGTTTGGGCACGATGGAAATTGAGTCAGCCTTGGTCTCTCATCCGGCGGTGGCAGAGGCGGCGGTGGTGGGTCGCCCAGATGAAGTGAAGGGCGAAGAAGTTGTGGCTTTTGTGACGCTAGAGGGCAGTCATGCTTCGAGCGAAGACCTGCGGGCTGAACTAAAGCAGCATGTGGTCACAGAGATTGGGACGATCGCCCGTCCGGGTGAAATTCGGTTTGCTGATTCGCTGCCGAAAACCCGCTCTGGCAAAATCATGCGTCGCTTACTCCGCACCCTAGCCAGCGGCGAAACCATCTCTGGCGATACGTCTACGCTGGAAGATCGCTCCGTTTTGGATAAACTGCGATCGGAAGGTTGAGATACTGATAGAGTAATGCTCCGTTCTGAGTCCAACCGCTTGTGAGACGACGCTATGCTTGCTGACCTGAGTGGTTAGCTATGCCGAGTGCCTGCTTTAGCGCCTCATCAGTCTTACTTTCCCAGTCTGGATCCGAGATTTCGATCGTTACTTTAGGAGATCGGGTTCTCAGTTCCTGATAGATGGGGTGAACAGCAGGGGTGCCTTTAAGCTTCCAGAGCAGAGCAGTAAGCTGCTGCTTATTTAAAGAAGTCAGGTCTAAGGGAGTCATAGCTCGTAATCTCCGTTAGGAAGAATGCAAATGACGGAACTCTCCAAGGCATCGTAACGACCAATGTAAACGTACAGATTCTGATCTGGAGCTGGTTCCACGAAAGCAATGAATGAGGACAAGAGAACTACCCGTCGAACGATTCGATAGAACGCAAGCAGTTGTTCGCTAGTCGGATCCATTCAATTACCTAATTGATCATACTCACCTCCTAATTAAGCCCAACTACTTTATATGCCGCAGAATCTCTGCTGTAACGGCTAGGCTTTCTTCGTAGAGGACATCTCGCCCCCAGCGCAGTAGCTGTTGACTGAGTAGGCCCTCTTGGGTTTGATCGGGTAATGGGCTGACTTGGAAAGTTTGGCAGGTTTCGGCTCCGCCGCCCGCTTCCATTCGCATACAGCCGCCGGTTTCAGAGCAGATGATCGTGCAGCAGTTGGCGGCTTGATTGGTAGACATTAATTTAATGTCAATTAAGTCTCCCAGCGCTTCACCCGTCATTGCCGTCGGAATCGCTGCTAGCTCTGCTTCAATCTGCCGCTGATCGGCAGCAATTAAGTGAACGTGGTAAATGTCATAGTCTCCGCCTTGGGCGGTAATTCCAATTGGCTGCCACTGGAGGCGGCTGCTCAGCCAGCCCAAAAACATTAGCGCCTGAGCTGGATTGCCTTTTTCGTAGTCGAGGGTGACGCGATCTACCTCACCGATCGCCGATCGTCGCTCTGGGGGATCAAAGGCTTCAGCGGTTAGCTCTTGCCAAGCGGCTAGCCGACGCCAATTGAGATCTGCAATATTGACACCCTTCTCGATCAATTCTTGCAGGTGCAATAAATCAATTTTGGGTTCAGGAAACCGATCAGAATCGACAATCATGCAGTCAGAGGCGATCGCCAAGCCTTCAAACAACTGGGGATTCTGAATCAGGGGCGCTTTCCACCAAATAAACTTCGGTAACTCACTAATCATTAGGGTTGTCACCAAGCTGCTCACCCGCTCTAGGGCTGCTTCTGTGCCTTTAAGGGTAATGTACTCGCAGCAAATCAGCATATTTTCGCTGCGTTTGTTAATTGGGCAATAGGCAGACACCTGAGCCGTCACGCCCGTATCTTCGCCCGCAACGGGAAACAGCGAAATAATCCGACAAGGGTTTTGATTGGCAATATCATCAGCGATCGCCCCGACAGCATCAACAGCGTACTCAGGCTGAGCCATCCCATTGCCATCCAATTGAGTTTGCCGCTCTGCTAAGTCTTGCCGCAGATTTTCAAGCAATTGTTCGTTGACTTTGCCATTTTCTGGCAAGTTGTAAGCGGACTGGGCAGCTCGGATCGCCGCTCTCGTCCGGGGGCCGTCAATTCCATCAATCGGGCCAGTGTAAAATCCCAGAGTTGCCAGCAATTGCTGGGTTTTTTCTGGTGCATAAACTACCAGGCTAAAGGTCGCTGCCCGCATGGCTCCAGGGCCATTTTCGGAAACCGCACCTTGCCAAATTTGGGCCAGTTCAGCTTCAATCTGCCCCAGAGAGACATCCTTAGGGGCCTGTAACGAAACGAGCGGAGTTGTTTGGGTTGCCATAGAGGTAAAGCTCCTAAAGTCTACGCCAGCGTCGGCCATCACGGTTGATCAACAGTTCTGCTTCCGAGGGTTCCCAAGTTCCGGCGGCGTACTGGGGAACGCTGTCCGGGTCAGCCGGAGCATCCCAGGCGACGAGGGCGGGAGTGATGACTCGCCAAGCCGCTTCCACTTCATCGGCGCGAGTAAACAGGGTTTGATCCCCCATCATGCAATCGAGTAAGAGGCGATCGTAAGACTCTCCCCCAGAAACACCAAAAGAAGAGCCGTAGCGAAAATCCATCTCAACCGGGCGGCTGCGCAGGCTAGCGCCGGGCATTTTAACTTCAAATCGCAGCGACACCCCCTCATTCGGCTGAATCCGCATTGTCAAGACATTCGCATTCGCCTGCTGAGCAGCAGACTGGAAAATCAGGTAGGGGACATCTCGAAACTGAATCGAGATTTCGGAAACCTTCTTGGGTAGACGTTTTCCGGTGCGCAGATAAAAGGGCACCCCTTGCCAACGCCAGTTGTCCACCAGCAGCTTCAGGGCCACGTAGGTGGGAGTAGTTGATTTAGGATTGACGCCGGGTTCTTCCCGATAGCCTGCTACCGGCTTGCCTTTCATCCAACCCGCCTTGTACTGGCCGCGAATCGCCGAGTAGTCGAGGTCGTTAATGTTGGCCAACCGCATTGCTTGCAGAACTTTCACTTTCTCGGCTCGAATGCTGTCGGCATCCAGGGAATTTGGCGGTTCCATCGCGGTTAAGCAAACCAACTGCATCAGGTGGTTTTGCACCATATCCCGCAGGGCCCCGGCTGATTCGTAGTAGCCAGCCCGATCTTCGACCCCAACAGTTTCACCGACCGTAATCTGGACATGGTCAACAAACTGCCGATTCCAAAGCGGCTCGAAAATAGCATTGGCAAACCGCAGCACCATTAGATTTTGGACGGTTTCTTTGCCCAGGTAGTGGTCAATCCGGTAAACCTGCTGCTCTTTGCAGACCTGGTTCACAACGCGGTTCAGAACTTGAGCCGAGTTGAGGTCGCGCCCAAACGGTTTTTCGATCACTAGTCGAGTTTTACTGGCATCGGTCAGCATCTCGGCGGCTCCGAGTTGCTGAATCGCTTCGGGAAAGAACTCCGGTGCCACGGACAAATAAAAGACTCGATTGCCGCGCGTACCTCGCTTGCTGTCTAACTCAGTCAAGAGTTGGTCTAGTTTCTGGTAGCTGGCAGGGTCGTTCATGTTGCCAGGGCAATAAAACAAACCCTCAGCGAAGTTGCGCCAGACTTCCTCCGAGCCAATTCCGTCGGAGTAGGATTCTACGCCTTCGCGCATCTGCTCCCGAAAATAATCGTGGCTCCAGTCGCGCCGGGCCACCCCGACAATCGTAAATTCGGCGGGTAAACGACGCTCGCGCTTAAGGTGATAGAGAGCAGGCACGAGTTTGCGCTTGACCAAATCTCCAGAAGCACCGTAGAACACAATGATATTGGGTTCGGGAATGCGCTCTTGCTGTAAACCAACCCGGAGTGGATTTTCTAACAGAGTAACCATAGGGTAAGAGGTAAGGGCGGCGTGCTTGAGACTGCGTTTTACACAGCCCCAATAAACACCTTCACTTTAAGACCGAAGTTTAAATCGCGACCAGTTGCTTTGCTTTTTCTTCCAAAGATTTAAGCAAAGACTCAAAAGGCTGAACAAATTTATCAATTCCTTCTATTAGTAACTGATCCATGACTTGGTCAATATCAATCTGCACCTCTGGGTCTTGCAGGCTGTCGATCAGGGCATGGGCTTCGTCCAGTCCGGTTTCAACTCGATTAGCAACATCGCAGTGGTCGGCACAGGCAATAATCGTGGCTGGAGGCAGGGTGTTAACCGTGTCTGGACCGACCAGCTCATCAACATACATCACATCTTTGTAGTTGGGGTTTTTGGTGCTGGTGCTGGCCCAGAGTAAGCGCTGCACCTTGGCTCCTTTGGCGACCAAGTCCTGCCAGCGATCGCTTTGGCAAATCTTTTTGTACTCTTCGTAGGCAATCTTGGCATTGGCGATCGCCACTTTGCCTTCGATTGCTTTCAATTTGGCGATCGCTGAGGGCGAATCTGTGGCTTTGATTTTTGCCTCTAACATTTCGTCCACCAGCGTATCGATCCGGCTCAGGAAGAAGCTGGCCACAGAGGCGATGTGACTGATCTCTTTGCCTTCCGCCGCTCGTGCTTCTAAGCCCCGAATATAGGCCCAAGCGGTATTGATGTAGCTTTGGACGGAGAACAGCAGGGTGACATTGACGTTGATCCCAGCCGCAATCACGGCTTCCACGGCGGGCAGCCCTTCCGCCGTACCGGGGATCTTGATCATCACGTTTTCCCGCCCAATTTCTTGGTAGTAGCGTTTGGCTTGGGCAATCGTTTGATCCGTATCGTGGGCAATATTGGGCGGTACTTCAATGCTGATGTAGCCATCTAGTCCATTCGACTGCTCGTAAACAGGGCGGAAAATATCGCAGGCGTTGCGAATGTCATCAAAGATTAACGATTCGTAGATCTCAAACATGGCTTTGCCAGCTTTGATCCCGGCTTCAATGTCGGCGTCGTAGATCACATTGCCAGCGATCGCCTTTTCAAAAATGGCGGGGTTGGAGGTAATCCCTAAAATCCCCTGCTCCTCAATCAGCCGCTTTAATTCCCCAGATTGCACGAGGTCTCGGGCCAGGTTGTCCATCCAAATGCTTTGACCCAAGGACTCAATTTCTAACAGATGATTCGTTGCGGTCATGGTTAACTCCCTAAACTATTGATCTGATCCGTAAACTGGTGATTCGTAAACCTGAACACTTGCTGCCTCGGCGCTAGGCCTTCCCCTGACCAGGCTTAGCAAACGCTTGCTGCTTGGCCCAGTCCTGAATAAACGACTCTACCAGAGCCACATCTTCTTTGCTGCCAACAATAAACGGAGTCCGGGCATGAATGCGATCGGGGATCACATCCAGCAGGTCTTGCGTACCCGTGCTGCCCCGACCGCCAGCTTGCTCAATCAAAAAGCTGAGCGGAGCCGTTTCGTAGAGCACCCGCAGTTTCCCGTCCGGGTTTTTGAGCGTGCCTGGATACAAAAACACGCCGCCCTGAAACAAAATCCGATGAAAGTCGCCGACCAGAGCGCCGCTGTAGCGAGCGCTATAGCCTTCATGCCGATGCACGTAGCGAATAAAGTCGCGCAGCGGTTCAGACCACTGCCAGAAATTACCTTCGTTCACACTGTAGTTCGGCCCGTGATCGGGGACTTTAATGCTTTCAGCCGACAGAATAAACTCGCCCAAGCTGGGATCAAGGGTGAAGGCATGGACGCCCGTACCGATCGAGTAAACCAGAATCGTGCTTGGCCCGTACAGAATGTAGCCAGCCGCTAGCTGCTGGTGCCCATCTTGGAGCAAGTCTTGAGCCGTGCGGTCAAGATCATCCCCGGTTTGCAGCCGAATTGAAAAAATCGAGCCGACATTCAGGTTAATGTCTACGTTAGACGAACCATCGATCGGGTCATAAAGCAGGGTATAGCGGCCAATCGAGCAGTTTTCAGGAATGTAATAGGGGTTTTCCATCTCTTCAGAAGCGAGGCGGCAGACCAGTCCGCTCTGCTTAAAGACCGAGATAAACACCTCATTGGCATACACATCCATCTTTTTGACGGCTTCCCCCTGCACGTTCACGTCGCCAGTAAAGCCCAGCGCCCCTTCCATTAAGCCTGCTCGACTCAAGCGACGGGCAATTAACTTGCCAGCGAGGGCAATTCGGTTCATCAAGGCGCTCAAATCTTGAGCGTCGGGGCCAAAGCTTTGCAGTTGTTGCAGAATGTGGCGAGATAGAGTCGTACAGTCTCGGTCTAAGGCATACTCCTGGTGCAGAAACTCCTGGTCAGGTCTATCCGTGGCGTGTTCCATAAGCTGAACGTCTGGCCTCCGTGCCGGTAATCTTTGCCAGAGCTTTCAAGTGACAAAACAGGCAGAATGCTCTCCCCTCTATCTTAGGAACCAGTTCTCTAAATCGGCCCAGACTTTAAGATCAGCTTCAGAACTATAGCGATCTGGCTGATCATGACTCTCCTGGCGTTTTTACCGTGATGCTCTCAAACCGTGAGAAATGCTTGCGGTCAAAGGTATAGGCCAGACTGATTTGCTGCTGCTGCATCCAGGCTGCATTGTAAGCATCAATGAAATCAACGTTCTTGGCGGCATAGTTTGTGGCTGCCTCAATCAACAAATCGGACTCTGCAACTTCTAGCCCTGGTGTATTCAGAATTGCTAGGATGCGATCGCAGATCTGCTCACGCGGTAAACCATAGAACGAAGCCAGTGTCCAGACAATTTCCGCGATCACCAGCGATGTCGTTACCAAGAGGACTTCTCCGACTGCGGCGCTTTGCAGAAGTGCTTCCACTTGGTCTGCTTTTTCTAGGATGTCATTGGTCAAGTAGCGCAAAAAGAGATTGGTATCGATGAAGGCTCGTTCAACTGCCATC
The DNA here is from genome assembly GCA_019359715.1 of Aphanocapsa sp. GSE-SYN-MK-11-07L. Classification (GTDB taxonomy): domain Bacteria; phylum Cyanobacteriota; class Cyanobacteriia; order Thermosynechococcales; family Thermosynechococcaceae; genus JAHHGS01. Next base: position 95,645 of record JAHHGS010000044.1, read on the forward strand.
CGTCAATGTCCTATAGCCGCGACGATCTAACACCTGCTGGCGAACTGCCTCAAAGTTCTGAGGTGCAGACACAGGAACACTGCCCCGAAAATCTGACAGGGTTCGTTTGAGGGGCTGCAAGACAAATTCATCCCCACGGCGGATAAACGCCAGCCGATCGCCAGCCTGTAAATTCAATTCCTGTCGAATTATGCGAGGAATAGAAATCTGCCCTCGTCGTCCAACTTTACTGACGTTCATAGGTAAAACTCAAAAGTGACTGACAAAGTTGTTTTTGACTGATATTTCTATCTTAGTCTGACTGGCTGGCAATGCCTGATTTTTTGCTTCTGGCACTGACCAGATTCAGCGTCCTGAGCAGTGATCAATAGATTGACGCAGAGGTTCTCGCTGCCATGTTAAAATTGATGATGATTTTCAAGCGATGATTTAAGGAAGATTGATTTATGGAAGCTGTACTGCTACTGGCTAAATTACCTGAAGCTTACTCTGTCTTCAATCCGCTCGTGGATGTGCTGCCGGTGATCCCGGTGCTATTCTTAGCTCTAGCCTTTGTTTGGCAAGCCTCGGTTGGATTTAGATAGATTTTTTGATTCGCAGTACTGCTTTTATCGACCTTGCATCAAATGCTGCCTCTACGGAGGCAGCATTTTGCGTTTTTAGCAATAGCGCCTTACTTCGAGAATCACTACAGCGGGTATCGACCTTAGATTCAAAAGCAAAAATTAAGGCTGACAGCTCCAGCAGAAGCCTATTTTTCCCTTTGGGCCACTGACTGTTAAGCTGGTTGAACTTTGCTGAACGATAGAGGCTGGAACACCATCAATTTCAACGTTTGGGGTGACAGCAATTGTTGTCAGAAATCCATCAGACCACTTTAGTTGATAAGTACCATCGTTTCGGTCATAAATAGTGCATTGATTATTAATCATATTCCCTTGAGAGTCGGCGGCGAGGAATGTGCAGTAGCCTGGGTGAGCTACTTTGGAAGCTTCCCTTGTGCTAGATTCTGGACTCAAAGGTGTTGGGTTAACCTCGCTATTTTCGACTTCTAAATTGGATGGGCTATCTACTACAAGCAACTGAGCCGCAATCCACCCTTGAACGCCAGATTTCAGCAGATTGACCTTGTACCAAAGATAACCACCACTATCAGAACTGCTACCAATAATTTTGACGCGATCGCCTAGGTCAGCAGCATGCACAATTTCGTAAACTGTTCCTGGCCCTGAGCGGATATTTTTCTGTTCCGATTCGCCTGAGATCGTGGCATTGCTTATATCTGCTTCGCCGGATTCACGAGAAATTTGGTAAGGGGAAGGAGATAAGGCTAGTTCAGGAATTTTAGCTGTAGAAGAATCTAGGGAGGAAGTTGGTGGGTCTGTGGGAGAAAGTGGAGGCTTAGATGAATTAGAGGATTGAGAGTCTTGTTCTGCCTTACGCTTGGCTTCTTGCAAATCTTGTAACGCTTGCTCAACTTTCCTGCGTTGTGCTTCAAGTTCTAGTTGATTTTTGATCGATTGCTCTTGAACTGGATAAATATAGCTGAGGGCGAAAAAGCCGCCAAGACCAAAAATAAATATGATAGGTAGCACAAGTAATACAAATATGCTTTTTCGAGTTGGATTGTTAGTTGATGAGGGGGCTGCTGAACTCAGCAGTGGTTTGACTGTTGAAGAAGTTGGTAACTCTTTTGTATCCCTCTTATTTGACAGCAGTATTGGAAGTGGTACTTTAATATCTTGCTGATTGGATGCATGAGAGTCAGAATTGTCAATTGAGTTAATCTTCGGTTCTAGCTCCCCATTTGCCTCAATCGTGATTTCCTCTGAAAGAAGAGCACCCAGCGATCGCGGATCAACACCGTCGGGAAATTGAGTTAATTCATCATAGACAGCATCTTGCAAGATCAATAGTCCATGATCTGAGTCTTCAAAGACTGCTTGGCTCAAATTAGCACCACGCAGATTTGCACAACTCAAATCTGCTGCTGCCAAAAAACTACGTCTAAGATTGGCATTTTGCAAGTTTGCTCCCGTCAAGTTGGCATGATGTAAAACTGCTTTACGCAAGTCAGAACCACTTAAATCAGCACCAGCAAGATTAGCATTTGTAAAATCTATATTTCGTAGGATTTGGTCGCTCAATATAGTATTAGCAAGGTGACTCTGACTGAAATCTCTTTTGCCTGCTTGATATTGAGCAACAAGATCTTGTAAATCCATAGATGCTAATTTCCTGAATATCAAAAAATACGTCGGTAAAAGTAGACCAAGGCACCAATCGAGATCCCAAACAAGGTTAGGAATAACAGTGTTCTTATAAAGTTAAATTGAGAGATTGACTTTCCCCAGCGCTGCCTGCGAGCAATAATGAAAATAACGATGTCAATAATCAAGATAAAAGCTGCGAAGAAAACGATTGAGAAAAAGTTAGTTGCACTTAAAAATAACTTACTGTAATTGATTACGACAGGAAGGGATACAGTTGCGATCGCCCCTAACAGCGCAACATAGCCTAAGAAAGACTTTTTGCTATTGCTCAACAAGAAACCAGCCCAAGAAGCCAGAAAAAGGCTAATTTCTGGAACCAAAAAAGCATAGTTAATATTATTTGGATTGATCGGTTGCGGTAGGCGAGAACTCCATAGAAAACCGAGATAGCAGTAAACCAAAAGGAAAATTGTCAATATCCAGGGAAAAGCAGGATAAGTAATGTCCTTTTCAGGGGTTTGCCGGAAATGATCAAGCTCCTGCTGGGCGACTTGTAGTTTTAGTCGGGTTGTTTCTAGTGCCTCTTCAACCTGAATTTTTTCGCTAATTTGCTGCTCTAGTTCCAAACTGATCGAGGCTTGGCGATCGAGATAGTTCTGAGCACTTACTTTCAGTTGTTTCACATCGGCTTCGAGCTGCTGACTTTTTGCCTGAGCAGCATCGTATGAACGCTGTAGCTGATTTAAATTGCTGGAACTAGCCGATTGATTAGAATCTCTAGAACTGGCAGAATTTGTTGGAACATTTGGGTTTTTGGTGAAGCCCAGGTCGATCGGATCAATTCCGGGCGGGAACAGCGTGAATTCATCGTAGATAGCCCCGGAAAAGTTGGCGGCTGCTTGCTGCGGATCTTCAAACTGAGCAGTGCTGAGGTCAGCTCCCCGCAAGTCAGCGTCTGAAAAATTGGCTGCGGCTAGCTGAGCGCGCGAAAAATCTGCGAATTGCAGATTTGCCTTTTGTAAACTGGCTTGGATTAAATTGGCATTTTTGAGGTTAGTGTTACATAGCTTAGCCTGGGCTAAATTAGCTTTTTGCAGATTTGCACCATACAGATTAGCGCGAACAAAACTTGCTTCAGTTAGGTTGGCATTGCTGAGATCGACACGTGCTAACGTCTCTCCGTCCAGCTTTTGTCCGCTCAGATCAGCACTTCTAAAGTCTCTCTCTCCAGTGCTGTAGGCTTCAAGTAGCGCTTTTAGTGTCATTGTTCAGGCTCAAACGAATTCTATTTCACCCTTCTCAGCTAACTGCCAGGACGATGTGGCAGGGTTACGAGTCACAGAGGCTGGCTGATGAACCTGAAAATTGCTGGGTTGATTTTGATAGTTGTGGCAATTAAATAACGCTTGAACTGTTTCAAACGCATACTGATTTACTTTTAAGCCATGCTTAGGAAATAACCAATATTGGCTGGCATTATCTTGATCTTGAACAATCAAATAGTCAAAGTTTCCTGATTCTATGAGGCTAGGGGCAAGGCTAGGATTGTTGCGGCGCTGATCAATACTTTCAGAGGCTTCTGTGACTTTAGCCGTTATCAGTAGAGACTTTGAGTTGATTTGATAAGCCTGTAAAAGCTTTTGCATTGATGAATCTGCTAAACTGGCTTCGCTGATTGTTGGGAATTTAGATGTACTATCTACTTCCGGATAACGAGACGTGCTTTCTAAATTCTGGCGATCTAAAAACTGCTGATGCATTCTCTGAAGCTGACTGAACTCACGCTCTAAATCATGCTGTATGTTTTCCAAGTTACTATAATTTTGCTTGAGGTTAGTATATTGTGCTTCTACTTTTCTCCGTTCATTTTCTATTTGAGTGCTGTTATTTTTAGAATTGATCAGTTGATGCTCTAGTTTTTTGATTTGTTGCTTGTAGATAAAGCGACAGTATAATCCGGTCGAGATCGCTCCAATTGCTATCCCTACTCCACCACTGATTAATAGTAAGCCTAGCCTTTCCATTTGTTTGCCCACTCCCGGCCTAAATACTTTAAAAGCGCTTTTAAGCCTAAAATAAACGGCGGTTCTAAGCGCACATCGTCTGCATTGCCGCGCATTCTTAATAGAGATGCGATTAACTCTTTCTCGGTTTCACGCCACATCTTAATATTTTCATCTGGGTTAAGACTTAGTTTATAGCCCTCAAGCGGTGTTACCGTATCAATTCTGAGCGTCTTTAAGGTTTGATGAAATTCATAAACAAATTTTTGCAATTGCTCTAAGTTGGCCACCTTAAATTCATTAATACTCTCCCTGATCTCTTCTTCTGGTAAGACAGTATCCCAGCTAATGAGTTGTCCCTTTAGTAAGCAGGCTTCGCCGGCAATTAACGGGTCTTGAAAGCGCCGATTTAATCCCTTCAGCTTGCTTTCAGAGAGGACTAACCCGCAGGCGGCTTCATCCTTGGGGTTTTGGCTGAGCTGGGTTGCTTCTTGCGTATCCTCAAAGCCAGAGCCACAGCTAATCATTCGGCTAAAAACCTCGTCAATTTGGCAAGATGAATCAAACCGCCCGCCTTCTGCCAGCCAATGTAAGAGCCGTGAACCGTTGCCACCCATGTAAACCGGGGTGATTTCTGACAGCGTATACTTGCGATCGCCCTCATCCATGCCGGTTTCGTGCAGCACCTTGAGCAAAATGCCGACATAGTAATAGATACCCGCAATCCCCAACGCCATCAGTTGCAGCAATCCCTGCGCTTCTGGCTGGTCAGCCACTTGGTCGCGGGTTTTTCGTAGCCAGTCTTCTGACCTTTCTCGCAGCAGCACATCTAGCTTGGCGAAAAACTTCATCCCTTTCACCTCTGGCCAAGCCCCTTCTTCCAGCTTGTGGCGACGCAAAAAGCCAGGATTCAGCTCTAAAAACTGTGATAACAAGTCTCGCCCTGCCAATTGGACGGAGCACTGATAAACTAAGCTATTCTCTTGCCAGATCGAAATATCTGACGTGCCGCCGCCCATGTCGATGCAGGTGGTGTTGACCAAATTACAGCGCTCAAAGTCAGCAAAATACTGAGCGACAGCTAAACTCTCAGACCGAAAATGCTCAGTATTTCTGGCATCTGGGCAGAGATGCTTCACCCCCGTCGTAGCTTCCAGGTCTTCCGTCACGTTCTGCCAAATCCTCACGTATCGGGTGATGTCCGATCGCGAAAATGCTGACGGAAACGACAGCGACCACTGAATTTGACGCACATTGTTATTGACTGCCCAAGCCGAGGTTTGTAAAGCCAAGTGGCGAATAAACAGCTCGTTGTAGCCTAAGTTTTCGGTTGACCATTTCAAATTTGTCCGAATCCAATCCGATTGGGGATTGAACTCCTTGCTAGAGCGAGGGATATAGGTGCGGCCATCCAGAATCGGGCGATCGCCGCTGGCTTGCCGCGTCGTTAAAACACTGGCCATCGGTAAGCCCAGCTCCCCAGGCGACATAAAGTATTCGTACAAAACTGGCCGGCGGGCTTGTTCGCTACTATCCGTCACCTTCAGGTGCAGGGGTGGAATCGATAATCGCTCCACAACGCTTTGGTTGCGGTTGATGTACACATTGCTAAAGGAGGTGCCAAAATCGACGCCGATCGTCCAATCGCTCTGATTGGTCTTGCCGACCTGCGGTGGTGTGGCCAGAATAATCAACCCTTGAAAGACACGCGCAATGCTCTGACAACTAACAAAGGTTGGGTACTGACTAAGTTTGACTAGGCTGTAATTGCCAATCCCTTCTTTGAAGCTGTGCTGGTCTTTGATCTCGGCAAAGTTGACCTGGAACGTATCTTCACCGTAGTCGCCGTCGTAGTAGAAGGCATAGTATTCTTGCCAGCCGGTCGCCTGAAAGTTTGGCCAAACTTCCAGAATCGGCACTTCCTGGATGCAGTTTTCATCTTTGATCAAGTAGTCTTTGCTGATTCGGTAGTTAGCGGGGCGATCGCCCATCCCCGATAAGGGCAAATCTAAAATTACCCGGACTTGCCTGCCAGCCGGTGTTTCTGCCGCTTCTAACTGGACTTTGGCAATTAAATCCTCCGGCGTGAAGTAATTTAATAACCAAGGGTTCAGCGGCAAAATCGGCGTAATTCGCTGTCCGTGGTAGGTCAGCAACTGGGTTCCCTTCGGCATCAGGGCACCGGGGAGGGCATTTTCCCGTTCAATAAAAAAGAAGTCGGGCAGAAAGAGGTCCTTAGACTCGATCCACGTCACATCCCAGATCAGATTTCCCTGCCGTAGGCCATTTAGATCTAGCGAGGCTAGGTTGACCGATTCATGCACCCAAATATTTTGCGGCTGCTGATTCCAGACTGTGGTGATTTGGGCAAGGTCAGGAATAATAATCGGTGGCTGAGCGCCAGCTTTGGAGGGACTGACAATTAACTGCAAACTGGAGGGCTTGGGCTGAGCTTTGATTGGTTTGTTTAAGCCCGCCAAGCAACCCCGATTCAGAATTGCCCCAAAAAACTGCGGATTCTCACTCAGTTGTAATTCTTGGTCAGGCGTAGTATTCAGATCATCTTGAAATTCCTTCAGTAAACCCGCCAGGGTATTAATCGCCCCAGGATTGCCCTGGTGAGCCTGCACTTCTTGCCCTAAATGCTCTAGCCAGCGCCAGAGTTGGGCTTTTTCGTGGCTGTTGAGGTGAGGAATCGGCGAGGTTAATTGCTGATTGATGTACCACGGCAGATCTATCCACTCGCCCTCGGCGGAAGGGCAGACAAGGGTGCTGGGTGAACTTAACCCGACTGGGTTGCCTTTCCAGAGAAAAATATAAATTTCCTGCCAGGGATTTTTGCCGCCCGCCAAGCTGTACAGCTTGAGATCTGCGGCTGGCAGCAGCTTAACCAGGGATTTGACAAGACTGAAATCTCGCTGAAGCGCCTCTAGCTGGAGCAGTTCAGCCTTGATCTCGAAGCTGCGTAACTCTGCCAAGGCAAAAGCAGCCAACATGCCCCGCCACTGCTCAACCAGCTTGGCTCGCCCTGGATAGTCCGTTTTGTGCAAGGCCGCTTCCATCAGCAGGGGCCGCGCCCAAATGCTGGGAATGGCTGTAATATTGTCTGCCCCTTGCCGGTTCAAATCGAGGCTGGCGGCGACTTCATCAAAAGCCTTGAAGGGTTGAGCATTCCACTCCCCCGTTTGACCGGGCTGAACTTCAAAATTGGGCTTGAGTTTGGGCAATACAAATTGAGCTGCCAAGGGGGCTGGGGCTGAATTCGAGGGCGGGTTGCTGCTGTTCATGGGTGAGAAGGTCTTAAGATCTTAGCTGGAAATGGAATAGAGAGCTTTAGCCAGCCCAATCGTGCCTTCATTCGGAGGTTCGACCTGATTGCGATCTAAACGATTGGTCATATTTGTGTAGTCCGCTTGGCTATTGGCCGTCTGAATCAACAGGGCCGGAATCGCATCGCGGTTTTTCTTGAGTTGACCTTGACTATTCGTAAAGGCTTCTGGATTGAACAGCTTCATACCGCCAGCGCTGCGATGCAAAACCCCTAGCCAACTCAAATATCGCTCTGACCAATCGCTAATTGTTTGCACGGTGGACTGCTGCTGAGCATCAAACTCCGGCAAGCTGCGGTTACTAAACATGCCGGACTTGTAAAACTGTCCGGCCCAGGGAACGGCTTTGACGCCTCTGGTGCGGAAGCTTTCTAGGTCGTCGGCGATCGCGCACACCCAGGTATAGCTAAACTTGGTAGCCTGTTCTAAGCGGGGGCGAAGGTTGGCCGAGTCAGGTAAATCGTTCCAAGTTACCTGACTAATTTCCTCTCGCCGCGTCAGCACGACGGGCTGGCTGGGCGGATCAAACAAAAACTGGCGAGCGGCTAAAGCGGCATAAACTTCGACAAAGTGGGGGTCATTTTGCTGCGTGTTTTTGCCAATGCTAAAGTCCTTGACCAGCGAGGGGTCTTGATCGCCCAGCAGATAAATCGCCTCAAAGGTTTCCTGGGCTTGAGTGCGATAGTACCGCAGAGCCGCCTCCGTGCTGAGCAGAAACTGTTCCGGGCGGGCAAAGATCTGATCGCTACTGCCGACGGGCACCGTAAACCGGAAGTAGGGCAGCAGCAAAGCCCCACCCAGCTTGACTCGACTCCGTTTATCATTCTGCTTTAGGCGGCTGGCAATCAACCGTCCAATCGTTGGAAAACCGGAAGCACCAGTCCCGCCAAAGGCCGAACCTAATAGGAAAATCGCCGGAGTTTGACCAATCCCAATATCCGCCTCAATTTGATTAAAAAAGCTGCCCCAAGGTTCTTCCGTTAAGTTATCTAGATCCAGTTGACTCATGACGGCAGAGCCGATCGCGGGCCGACCCCGAAAGCCCACATCTAGACTGGCTGCTCGTTCTTCTTTGGTGTAGAGCACGTCAAACAAGTGCCCCAAGGCAGGCTGCTGAGCGCGGTAACTGTTGTAGCCAAAATAATCGCCCAGGGTTTTGTTCAACTGGTTGCCAAACGGACTCCAGATCGGTAAATGGGAAACATTGGCTGGCATCCAAAGCCGCCGTTTTTCGTTGCCCCAGGGCAAGCTGTAGCAGCGTTGATAAGACCCAATCAGTTCGCGAGTCCGGGTCAGGTTGCCGTTCGATTCATCCGGGTCAACAAACAGAATCTGAATTTTTTGATCTTCAAACAGCCCGGCTGAGGCCAGAAAGGTTAAAGCTTCGGCACACTTGGCCCCGGTGCCCCCGATCGCAATCACATACAGCGACATCCAGCTACTCCCCAATCAGTTTACGAACCGGCAAAGACAACGGCACTGCCCCGTAGCGCAAGTTACCCGGCGTGTTCATGGCTGTCGGGAGCCAGAACAGCAGCAAAATATCCAGCACAAACAAGCCGCTTAAGCTGAGCAAGGCATCCTGACTGGTGCCTTCTCGGCTGGCATCGCAGGCCAGGTAAACACCCGCACAAACGCCCAAAATTGGGATTAGTAATAAAACCCACCACAGCAGCGCCCAGCCGCCCATGTCTCTGGGGGTGGCTTTGGCTCTGCCGGTTAAAAATGCCCACAGCCCCAAGGGAAGTACGGCGCTGAGCAAGACAATCACGGCACTGGTCATATACTTCTCTGGCACCCAAGTGGCGACATCTTCGCTAATTGGAATTACGCCCCCAGAGTAAAGGTTGGGCTGAACCAAGAACATCAAAATAGAAACCAAGACAACAGTGGCAATGATCCGAATGATTTCTTTGATTTGGAAAATCATGGGCAAAAATACCGATACCTCAATAGGGCTCAATATGATCGACAATATAGCAATCCTGGTGGGATAGTGAGTTAGGTTCCCCGCCGCCGACTCACAGCGCCTGAGGGAGTTGAGCAACAATGCAGGAGCGCTGTCCTCCTTCAGTCAAGCGCCAGCCGATACAGAAAATCTTAACGATTTGGTGAATATGCGATCGCGTCATCCTCTGCTTGGAGTTGGGCTAGCCCTGGTTTGTTTCAGCTTGGCGGGCTGTGGCCCAACCCAAATTCAAGCTTCTCAACTTGCGAACAAATGTGATACGTCAGGCGTTGCACCCGAACGTTCAGCCCAAATTTTGAGTCGGGTCTATTTGGATGGCACTCCCTCAATGGCTGGCTATGTGGCCAGTCCTAGCAGTGCCTACCTGGAAGCCTTAAAGCAGTTACAGCAAGCTCTGTCCACGGCTTGGCCTCAGCCCCAGGTCAATTACTTCCGGTTTGGTGAAACGGTTTTCCCGATGACCAGTGTGACCGACCCCGATCCGCGCTTACCAGGGTTTTATCAAGGCGGCCAAGGGCTAACCACCGCCACGATTGACACCGCGATCGCTGCTTCTGCCCAAGCGGAAGCAAAGTCTAAGTCCCAAAATCAGCTCACGGTGATTGTGACAGATTTGTATCAAAAGGCAGCCACAATTGATCCGATCCTGAAGCAGCTTAACCAGAAGTATCTGGGCAAAGACTTGGCCGTCGGCGTGGTGGGAGTTCGCAGCCAATTTAGGGGGGCGGTCTACGATGTCGGGGCGGCCAATGCCAGTTTTACCTATCAAGGTGAGCATCCGGTTTATATTCTGGTGCTAGGAAAATATGGCGATGTCAGTCACTTAGTTGAGCAACTTCGTAAGAATCCAGCCCTCAAAGCCGTTAGTCAGGCCACCATCTTTACCTCTCAGCCTGTCCAGCCGATCGCCACGTTTCTACCGCAGGATTACCCGCCAGATCTAAAACCGCTCAAGCAGCAAGCCAGCCGCCCAGAAACCCTGAATAACGGCAAGGTGATGGTCAAAGGTTTATTAAAAGATGACTACAAGTTTGAATCCCTCAAGCTGACCGCCAAAAAGCCGATCGCCCTCGATTATCCCCTCCAATATCAACTGTTGCCGCATGCCCTAGCCGTCCAAACCGCTAGCCCTGTCACCCGGAGCTATACGTTTGACTCCCAAGCCAAAGCGTTTAAGGATGCCAATCTTCAGAAAGCCGTCAGTTTCGGGGTGCCCAACCCGTGGCCAAATCAACCAAAGGCGCAGCCCGTCGAAGTCAAGGCTCAGATCAATCCTGAAAACCTAGACCCTGGCGTACACCTGCTTGTGACTGACATTGGTGTGAGCGAATTTAAAGACCCGCCGTGGTGGCAAGCCTGGAGCGCCAGCGAAGACAGCCGCGATGGCAGCAAGACCCACAACCTGTCATCTTTTCTCACAGGTTTAAAGACAATCACAGAACAAAGAAAACCAGCGATCGCTCGCCTCTGCTACCTTGTTCAAAAATAAAATAAACCGATGAATCCAGTCAACGTAAGTTTGTTCAGTGCGATCGGAGTAATGCTTGAGACGAATCGCATCACAGACTCGATCCAAGAGTTGTTTAGGACGTTCAACCCTATCGATAGAGAAAACCAAGGGAGCACATGCTCTAGATGTAGCGACAGCAGGGTAGGAGCATCAGAAAAAATATTGAAGCTATCAGCGATTATCTTAAAAGTCAAGGAATTGTTGTTAATTGGGGTTGCCAGGGCTGATGATTTTTGAGCATCGCATTGAGGGTAACGAGCAGTTTTCGCATACAGGCGACCAAGGCAAGTTTTTTGGCTT